>CAZBOB010000001.1:0-8444 GCA_964492995.1 uncultured Desulfobacteraceae bacterium
CACATGCCTTGATCTTGAACAAAAATCCTCATTTCTGGATGGACACTACCTAAAAGAGATATCCCAGAAAATGAATCCGATCAGTATGGCCAAACATACAACGGTTCCGACAAATGTCATCTTCAATAATCGAGACTCATATTTCAAATGCATGAAAAAAAGGAGCACAAAGCTGCCTTTTATTGATGCAATCAAAATCGCAATCCATATGTTGAGTATACCCAGTTCGATGCGTGATACGACGATGGTAACCGCCGTAAGTCCGAACAACACGCATAAAACGGCAACCAGTTTGGGATAACTCAAAATATGTTCGACACCATTATCTTCCACCCACAACTCCTCGTGTTAATGCATTGCGGTCTCTCTTTTTTACAATATCAGGTAAAACAAAGGAAAAATGAAAATCCAAATCAAATCGACCAGGTGCCAATATAATCCTGAATTTTCCAGCACCACGTAACGCTCCGCATGAACGCGGTTACTCGCAATAAAATAAAAACTGATCGAAAGCAGTGTCATCCCGATGACAATGTGCAGCCCGTGGAGTCCGGTTATCACATAGTATAACCCATAAAAAATGCTTTTCCCATGGCCGGCTTGTTTCAGCGTTTGGGATCCGGGATATATTCCAATCTCGAATTTATGGCCCCATTCAAAATACTTGTTTACAAGAAACAGCAATCCAAAAACAATCGAAGTAAAAACCATCCCCAGCGCCATCTTTTTTTTTTGTCGCCGAACCGCGGTAATGGATCCGGCTACAGTAAAACTGGAGGCCAAAAGTATGATGGTATTGAATGCGCCCATGAAAAGATCGAGAGATTTGCCCCCTTGGATAAAATCAGCCGTGTATCGGGTATAGTAAGCAGCATAAAGAACAAACAGTCCGCCGAACAGCATGATTTCCGTATAAAGGAACAGCCACATGCCCAATTTAACGCCCACCTTATCCGATGAAGCCGTGTCAACCATCATAGTGTGTTAAACCTGCCCATGTGCCGATTTTTTCTTTTTCACATCGGAAAAATCGTACGGATACGATTTTACTCGGGGGGGCTCGGAAAAATTATGCAGTGGCGGTGGAGAAGGAATCGTCCATTCCAGTGTGGTGCCTCCCCACGGGTCTGCCGGCGCACGTTCCCCTTTTAACAAGCCCTGCAGCAGGTTAATAAACATGAAAGCCATACCGGCAACCATGAGAAACGCACCGATTCCGGCAAAAAAATTTCCGGTCTCGAATTGGGGAAGATAATTATAATACCGCCGGGGCATTCCCTGGAGGCCCAAAATCAGCATCGGAATATAATGAAGGACAAAGCCCACGGTCAGAAGGATTGCGGAAATGTAAGCCTTTTTAAAATTGTACATTTGCCCGAATAACTTGGGCCACCAGAAGTGGAGCCCGCCGAAAAAAGCAAACGCCGTGCCTCCGAACATAACGAAATGAAAATGCGCAACCACAAAATGGGTATCGTGAACATGAATATTGGTTCCTGCAGCGCCGAGCAACAGCCCCGTCAATCCCCCCACGGAAAAAAGGTAGATAAAACACAATGCAAAAAACAAGGGCGGACTCATAACGATGGAGCCTTTATACAGAGTCGACACCCAGCTGAACACCTTGATCGCACTGGGGATGGCAACGGCAAAGGTGAGCAGGGAAAAAACAAAGACCGCCGTGTCGCTCATACCGCTGGTGAACATATGGTGCGCCCATACAAGAGAGCCCGCGATGGCAATTGCGAGGGATGAGGCGACAATGCCCTTATACCCAAAAATGGCCTTGCGAGAGAACACCGGCATGATTTCCGAAATTATCCCCATGGCCGGCAGGATCATGATATAAACGGCCGGGTGGGAATACATCCAGAACAGATGCTGATACAATATGGGATCCCCGCCCTTGTTCGGATCAAACAACCCCACGCCAAAAATTCTCTCAATAACGATAAGAAGCAGTGTAATGGAAAGAATGGGCGTTGCCAGGAGTTGAACCCACGACGTCGCGTAAATCGACCATGAAAAGAGCGGCATCTGCAGCCAGCCCATCAACCGCGTTCGCAGCCGATGAATGGTGGTGATAAAGTTAAGCCCCGTCAACATGGAAGACATGCCCAGGATAAACGCGGCCAGCACCGTAAATGTGACCCCGCTTTCTGTTTGCACACTAAACGGAACATAAAATGTCCATCCCGTATTCGGCGCTCCCCCGGTAAATAAAGAAATGACCGCAAAGATACCGCCAATGATATAGATGTACCAGGAAAAAAGATTTAACCTCGGGAAAAAGACATCATCCGCGCCGATCTGAATCGGAAGCAGAAAATTACCGAGAATGGCGGGTATTCCGGGAATGATAAACAAAAAAATCATGATCACGCCATGGAGGGTAAATACTGCATTGTAGGTTTCGGCGGACATAATGGTTTCTCCGACCGTCATCAATTCCACACGGATGAGAAGGCCCAATCCCACAGCGATACCGAACCAGAACAAAATAGCCATCAAGTACATGAGGCCGATGCGCTTATGGTCGGTGGTCAACAACCAGGCCCAGATTCCCTTCAGCTTTGGAGAAGACGGGGTCTCTAAATATGAGGGTGCATCTGTCATGGTGTTTTCCCTGGGTCATGGTTTCCGGTCACAGCTTTTATATCCTTATCCTTTGCGAAGCAGAAAAAACAAAAACACGGCCAGCACCAGAATGATTGTAACGGCAACAATCCGAAATGCTTTGAATACGTAGGTCTTTTTTTCCGAATCATAATCAAAGCAGTAGGTCAACACCCGCCGGATCGATAACTGGGGGGTCCCCTTGGAAGCTTCCGTCAACGCCATACCGATGTCGAAAGGTAAAAAGTATATGCCGTACAAATAGCGAATGACCTTACCGGCAGGTGACAGGACCACCAGAACGTTCGGGTGGACAAACATGTGAGGTCCTGTTTTTTTCAAACGGTATCCCAGCCCGTGCAGAAGCCCATGGATGGCTTTCCGGTCGCCGGTTAGAAATTTCCATTGATCTTCCGGAAAATCCTTTTCGATCAGTTTTAAATAGTTCTTTTTTGCTTCCCGCGCCAGTTCCGGTGTTTCCTGTTCATCGAAACTGATGGCCAGTACCTGATAGTTCTTCCCGGGGGTCAGCGGCACATCATTGATTGCGGAAGCCAGACTGGCGAGCATCATGCTGCAGGCCTGGGGGCAGTAAAAATAAACCGGCAGAATCAGTGTGGGTTTTTCAATAAAATCTTTCAGCCTCAGCTCACGGTCATCTTCATCCCGAAATGTAAGGTCGAGGTTGAGGATTTCACCCAGACGTTCTTCCACTCCCACCGGTTCTTCACCCCCGGCGCCATGGGTATCTTCAGCAGAAACCGCATGATGGGAGTGGGCCTCAGGCGTTGCAGGAGATTTCTGATGAAGAGGTTCAGTGGAACCTTTTCCCTGATCTCCCCAATTTGTAGCGGGCATGAAAAGAAGGATACCGGCAATGAAACAGGAAGCAAGGGTCTTCATCATCCTACCGGGCATGGTGATCACCATAATTATTTCACTGTTGAAAACTCGCCCGTACTCAAGTTGACCTTGAGCGCGGTCTTGAACTGGTGTTTTGCTCTGAAGCTGTCGCGTCCTGCGCCATAGGCCAACAGCACGGTATTATCCTTGTCTATCCATATGGGACGATCCTTGGGACCTTCTGAATTCAAAGGAATGGAAAATGTAATCTCAGTAACACCGTTCTCTTCTTTTCCGGCAATGTCCGAGATGTTCATTTGACCGCCCAATTTGGTGTCTTTTTCATGTTGGCGCTCGGTGGTTCCGTAATGATCGGTGACTTTGACGTTACCCTCTTTCACATACCCGATGATAAAATTAGCGTCCTTCATCCGTGTAGTCGGATTAAAACCGACCCCCACCCATCCGTCTGTTTTTGCGGCCAGTCGAATGTGAATGGTTTTACCCGCCAGTTTCCATTCGAACACAATATTTTCAACAGCAATTTTGTGATCGTAACCATTTGAAACGGCAAGGCACAAACCCGCACTCAAAATTACCCATAGAGAAAAGATACTCGTCCACAATTTGTTTTTCATTTTTTTCTCCCATCCTGTTATCCGTTAACGTTAAAAATGATATATTTCACCCATGGGATCTCATACGGCAAAGCATCCCATCCCGTTTCCATAGGCTTTGAAAAATATGAACTTTTCCGTGTCAGCGCATCCGCTCTTGCTCAGCCTTATCCGTATTGAAGTTCTCCGCCGATGAATCCCAGACCCATGGCAATGGCAAAACAGATGACATAAAAGATCAATTTCTGTTTAATATCAACTTTCACATTTTTTCCATAAAAAAAGGAGATAACCAGCATAGCCGTCAACATCACTGCCAGGATGATTTTCGTCAAAATCAAACGATTCCATTCCGCTTCTAATCTATATTGCCAGTCCATGTAGCCCAGCATCATGGTGGGTAAAACGAAGATAAGCGCCAGTGTATAGCAATAATGCGCTGCTTTGGCCAAGTCAGCCTTTTTCATCACCACAGAGCCGACAGCAAATAAAAACCCGCCGATGATCATTCCCATTGGAATATGGGTCATGGCGGGATGCAGCGGATGGCTATAACCCAACTTGGCCAATGTCTGGTAAATGGATTCAATCATTTTTTAATTCCTCTCTCGAAAAATACCGGCTTCTCAATTAGTTAATAAACATTTCTATCAAAAAAATAATTGAACTTTCAATATAAACACTATTAAAAAAATTATCAAGTCGATCTTCGGATAGAGAGGTTGGCGGTTCCGGAAAATCCCATCATATGCCGTCACGGATTTTAGCCGTAGGTCAAGAGCAATCTCATATCCCGGTAATTGCTGTTCACAGGCGACGTTTTGGATATCGCAGTTGATGCCGTACGTGATCTATCAGGAGTTTTAATAAATTTTTTCATATACTTGATCCTTAAGTCGCCTTTTGATATAAAATACTGTTTACGTTAAATGCATGTAAATTAAAAACCAAATACCGTGAATCACATAGAGGATCGTGATTCGGCGGTCCGGCAAAAGCGGGTCGAGATGATGATACGGGATAAAAACATCTGGCATAAACAGGAACCAGAGCAAGGTCAGCCCAATACTCATGCGGATCGGGAAAAGACGGTTCCATTTGGCTTTCAGCAAATTCCCAAAAAGGAGAAAGTCATCCGGACGATCCGGCATTTCAACACGGTCGCCTCCAAATACGACCTCATGAACACGCTGCTGAGTTTCGGCATCCACTACCTGTGGAAAAGAACGGCCATTGAAATGATGCATCTAAAACCCGGTGACCGGGTCCTTGACGTTTGCGGCGGCACCGGCGATCTCGCCGTGTTGGCGGCCAGATCCGTCGATATTTCCGGGAAAATCATCATTTACGACATCAACCGTAAAATGATGCAGGTCGGACGTACCAAACGCAATCGCCCAGCCCAGAGAAACCGCATAGAGTTTATCCAGGGAGACGCGGAGTCGATTTCATTTACGGATGAAGCATTTGATGCGGCTATGGTCGGCTTCGGAATACGAAATTTGACCCATATGGATGTGGGATTCCAAGAAATGCACCGTATTCTTAAACCCGGTGGAAAAATGATGTGCCTGGAGTTTTCAAAACCAACCGCTCCACTGTTCCGATGGCTATATGATGTATATTCTTTTCATGTGATGCCCCTTCTCGGGCAGATTTTAGTGGGTTCCCGGCAGGCGTATACGCTGTTGCCCGAGAGCATACGAATGTTTCCGATGCCGGAAGCGTTGTCGGCCCTTTTGAGAGACATTGGTTTTCATAAGGTTGTCTATCGGAGACTGACCAACGGGATCGCCGTTGTCCATATAGCTGAAAAACGTTAGGGCGAACGGCACCTTCTGAGCCGGAGTAGGTTTTCTTTCTTCTGGAAACGAAAAAAGGAGAAGCCTCATGGCAGAAGCCAAATTTGAAAAAATTAAACCATCTGATAAACCGTTGTACGGTCCCCACAAACTGCTGCTGTGTGGGTTTTCAGCCGGTGCACAGCCCAAGTTCAACGCTGTCATTAAAATGGTCGGTCTCAGCAATGTTCCAAAAATCTGGGTATCCGAAAACCAGTCCCATACCGTGCTATCTGATCTTCTGAAACTTCCCGATGGTGAGGGTGAGGGAGAATCTTCACAACTTCCAAGGGCGATTATTGTTTCCGGTATTTTGGAAAAAGAACTGATCAGCCTGATGAAGGTGTGCAAAAAAACCGGCATGAAGAATACGCTGTGGGCAACCTTAACGCCAACGTCAGAAAACTGGACCATTCAGCAGCTTCTTGCCGAGCTTTTATCCGAGCGCAAGGCTATGCAAAGAAAGAAAAAAAAGACATAATGCTCTTTTGTACATGTTGTTTTTGTAACTCCAAAAAATTCTTGACAAAGTTGTATATGCGTTTATTTTTTTTTAGAGCTTGGAACCACGCTGTAATATGTACTATTTAAGATAATTCAGCAATCGGGGTGTTTTTTATATCTTCAGATGTCGGGAGGCAAAACGTGAAGATTGCCGTTCCTAAAGAGTACCATTTGGGAGAAACCCGGGTCCCTCTGATTCCCGGCGATGTGAAAGCGCTCGTAGAAAAAGGCGCAGAGGTGGAAATTGAATCGGGTATGGGTGAGCCGATTGGCTATCATGATGCTGAATATTCGGCGGCGGGAGCTAAGGTTACTCCTGAGCGCAAGACCCTTTTATCCTCAGCGGATATCATCCTTCGCATACGTAAATCGCCCCTCCAAGAGATTAAATGGCTCAGGCAAGGGGCCCTTCACATCAGCTATTTCGATCCCTTTAATGAAAAGGAGCTTCTGGAAGCGTTTGTCTCCCGGGGTATCAGTGCGGTCAGTATGGAGATGATACCCCGAACCACACGGGCGCAAAGTATGGATGTGTTGAGCTCTCAGGCGAGTCTGGCCGGATATGTGGCCGTTATTCTGGCTGCGGAACGTCTCCAAAAGATATTGCCCATGATGATGACCCCTTCGGGAACCATTGCACCGGCAAGAGTATTTGTCATCGGTGCGGGCGTGGCAGGCCTTCAGGCAATTGCCACGGCACGCCGACTCGGTGCACGGGTGGAGGCATTTGATACCAGACCCGTGGTTGAAGAAGAGGTGCAGTCCCTGGGCGCAAAATTTATTAAAATTGACCTGGGTGAAACCGATCAAACCGCTGATGGATATGCCAAGGCCCTCACGGATCAGCAGCTCGAAATTCAGCGCCAGGCCATGACCGAGCACTGTGCTGGCGCCGATATCGTCATTACTACGGCACAAGTCTTCGGTAAGAAGGCGCCCTTGATCATTACGAAACAGATGATTGCCGCCATGAAAAGGGGAAGCGTGGTGGTCGATCTTGCCGCTGAGGGGGGCGGTAATGTGGAGGACATTGTGCCCGGAGAGGAAACCATGATTCAGGGTGTCCGTATCATCGGGTTTGAAAATGTGCCCGGTCGTGTTGCCGTTCACGCAAGCCAGATGTATTCAAGAAATCTCGCCAATTTCATTCTGGAGTACTGGGATGATGAAGAAAAGCGCATGAAACTGCGCCTGGATGATGAAATTATAAATGGGTGTCTGGTAACTCATAAACATGAAATCTTCAGCCAGACAGTGAAAAAAATTATGAAGGAGGCAAACCATGGGTCATGAGGAATGCAGGGCGGCATGCCTGATCTGTATGGGTCTGGTATTAGTCCTCTCAATCTTTGTAGGATTTGAGGTTATTTCCAAGGTGCCGGCGCGGCTCCACACCCCGCTGATGTCCGGAAGCAATGCCATCTCGGGGATTACCCTTGTGGGCGCAATTATAGCCGCCGGGACAGCAGGGAGCATGTTGAGCATCATTCTGGGTACACTTGCGGTAGCATTCGCCACGGTCAATGTGGTGGGCGGATATATGGTCACCGACAGAATGTTGAAGATGTTTAAGCCAAAAACCGATAAGGAAAAGGTGTGCAAATAACACTTGTCATAAATTTAGTATATATCGCGTCGGCCATCATGTTTATTTACGGCCTGAAGCTGCTAACCTCTCCGGTCACGGCGCGAAAAGGCAACTTCATCTCTGCTGTGGGAATGTTTCTCGCCGTCGTCGTCACCCTTGTTAACGGGGGCATCATTGATTACAAGTGGATCGCCCTCGGCATTATTCTGGGCGGTCTCTTCGGCGGTTTTTTTGCCCGCCTCGTCCAGATGACCCAGATGCCCGAGATGGTCGCGCTTTTTAACGGCTTCGGCGGCATTGCGAGCCTCCTGGTCGGCTCGGCCACATATCATGAATTGGGATCTTACAACCTCTTTATTATGACGACCCTCTTTCTTGCCGTGCTGATCGGCGGCGTAACCTTTTCGGGAAGTATCATAGCCTGGGGCAAACTAT
>CAZBOB010000001.1:8544-102776 GCA_964492995.1 uncultured Desulfobacteraceae bacterium
TCCTTTTTTTCGGCCAGACTTTTCTTAACGGATCGATTTTCGTGGTTGCCCTCATGGGGGGCGCTTTTCTTATTGCCAATCCCGCGGACGGGTATCTAATTTTAATCGGGATTATCATCCTTTCGCTGATCCTCGGCGTATTGGCAGTGATACCCATCGGCGGCGCGGATATGCCGGTGGTGATCTCCCTTTTAAACAGCTATTCGGGTATTGCGGCATGTGCGGCCGGTCTTGCCATTGAGAATAATATCCTCATCGTTTCCGGCGCCCTGGTGGGTGCCAGCGGTATTATTCTCACCAATGTGATGTGCAAAGCCATGAATCGATCCCTCTACAATGTCCTTTTTGGCGGTTTTGGTTCGGTGACCCGGAAATCCGAGGCCGGTTTTCAAGGGGAAGTTAAACCCATATCACCGGAAGACACCTACTATATTCTTGAGGCTGCCTGTTCCGCCGTTTTTGTTCCCGGATATGGAATGGCCGTTGCCAAGGCACAGCATGCAGTTCGTGAACTTGCAGATTTGCTTGAGGAAAACGGGGCTGAAGTCCGCTATGCGATCCATCCCGTTGCAGGCCGAATGCCGGGACACATGAATGTGCTCCTTGCCGAAGCCGATGTTCCCTATGATAAGCTCATCGAGATGGAGGAAATCAATCGTTCCATTGCCGGCATCGATGTTTGTTTCGTGGTCGGTGCAAACGATATCGTCAATCCTGCCGCACGGGAGGATACGAATAGCTCCATTTTCGGCATGCCCATTATTGAAGTGGACCGGTCAAAAACGGTAATCGTCCTGAAACGCTCCATGGCCCCCGGTTTTGCCGGTATAGATAACAGCCTTTTCTACAAGGAAAACACCCGTATGCTTTTCGGCGACGCTAAATCCAGTATCGAGGCGGTCATTTCCCAGTTCAAGGAGGTATGATGAGACCTTTGAAACAGGAAAATAAATACGAAAACTGGTCCCTTTTCCGATTTCGCTGTCAACTGAAATCCCGCCCCCATGGCTTTTGACAATACCGTGTACTACGGATAAGCCCAAACCCGTAACTTTTCCAACTTCTTTTATCGTAAAATAAGGGTCAAAAATTCGCCGTTTTTAACAACTCCCAATTTAGTTGAGAAGTTTTTAAAAACGTAATAAAGTAACTGTATATGAACTTATTTTTTTCAAGGAGGGTTTGCGATGAAAGCTTTTACATATGACGACATTCTCATGGTGCCGTCATACAACCACTGGGAATCACGAAAAGTAGTTGACATTTCAATGAGATGCAAAAAGGGTAAACTATCTCTTGAGCTACCAATAATGACCGCCAACATGGACACTATTACCGAGACGGATATGGCCAATTATATTGGAGCAAAGGGCGGCATAGGAGTTTTACATCGTTATATGTCTGTAGAAAATAATGTTCGCATGTTTAAAGATTGCAGGTGTCCGGTGTTTGTGTCTGTTGGCTGCGGGGCCGAAGACCTAAAACGGGCCGAAGCGTTGAGAGACGCCGGCGCGGGTCTATTTTGTATTGATGTGGCACATGCCCATGCTAAATATGTGGGACGGACCCTCAAAAATATTCGCATGATACTTGGTGATGAAGCCTGCATCATGGCCGGAAATGTGGCGACTTACGCCGGTGCCGATCACCTTGCTTCCTGCGGTGCGGATATCGTTAAAGTAGGTATCGGCGGGGGCTCCGTCTGCACCACAAGAATCAAGACCGGTTTCGGTGTGCCCAATCTTACGGCTATAAAAAACTGCTCACGGGTGGATCGCTCGATAGTGGCTGATGGTGGAATCCGGTATCCTGGAGATATTGTCAAAGCGCTGGCTTTCGGAGCAGATTTCGTCATGTTGGGGGGCATGCTGGCCGGAACCAGGCCGACCCCCGGTTCCGTGATTAGTAAAAAGAACAAAAATGGAAAAGAAGTAAAGGTGAAAACATATCGAGGAATGGCCAGCAGCGAAGTCCAAAAGGACTACCATGGGGGAATTTCGGAATGGAAAACCTCGGAAGGCGTATCTACTCAAGTCCCCTATCGGGAAGACGAAGATAAGATTATTAACGACATCATCGGCGGATTGCGCTCAGGGCTAACTTACGGCGGCGCTGCTACTATTTCTGAATTGCAGAGGAAATTGGATTACATCGAGATTACAACATCGGGTCGAACGGAAGGTTTTCCGCAAAGGCTTTTTTAACAAAATCCGGGCATCCATGGAAAGGGATCAGGTCTATTTTTGACCCTTATTATTACCTAAATCGAGCGATTTTTTACTCGATCTGCACCGATCTCTTGCGCATCAAGTATCCGCGAAAATCCTCGACATATCCACGGGTATGCCTGCGATTTTCGCGAACCTTTATGCATCAAGATCTCAGCACATCTCTTCGCAAAAAATCGCTCAACTTAGGTATTATTGTTTAGCCTGCTGTATGCTTTGATATTAAATAATTCACCAATGTTGTAAAGGTTTTCACTCCGGATGTGCGGAAATAAACCATTTTAATTGTAAAAAAAATCCTTTCCTTCAACTTCCTTCAGGACAAGCTCACCCATCATTCCATTACTCCATTATTTTTACCCCGTGAAACTTTTTTCTATTTCACCGGGGCCATTATTCCCTTTTGCAGGTTCAGCCTTTACAATTTCTGTGTAATCTGATATGCATATTATTAACTAAGTTGAGCGATTGTCGAGGTTGCCGCGGATACAAGGAAGATCCCGTTCCGCTATAGTCAACTATGCGGGACGGTATCTGACGAAGTAGATGCGGTAAGATCGGCAATCCCACAGGGTTTCAAATTTTAAAAATATAAATCAATTTAATTCATTAAAAATAAAAGATATTTGATCCCCTTTTAAAATTTGAAACGCTCATCTTAGGTATTACTTTTTTCAACTATAGAAGTTGTCAAAACTACGCTCTGTTTCGTTTCTGAGGTAAAGCTGGCGCTCAATTAATGGTTAGACAAGAAAACCAATACTAACAGATGTTTTATCGCATAGGGAATTTAGTAATCCGCTCCCCCTTCAGCATCAGAAAACCCAAAATGGGAGAAGGCTGCTTGGTTTTGAAATCCCGTTCCTTTCCCCCCGCTCACCCCTCAACAAAAGCAGCGCTTACCATTCTACATCGATTAGAGATCAAAAGAGAACCCCGAATCCTGGATATAGGCTGCGGCTCGGGAATCCTCGGGCTTGCAGCAGCTTTGAAAAACGGCACCACCGCACTGGGATGCGACATTTGTGCTGGTGCAATAAAGGCTTCTATGCAAAATGTGGCCTTGAACCGGATGGAAGACAGGTTCCACCTTTTTCGCGGATCGGTGGATGCGGTTTCGGGAAGCTTCAACTTAATCCTTGCCAACCTCCATGCAGTCACTCATATGGAAATGTTTGACCACTACCGTCGTCTTTTACCCCTAAAAGGAGATTTGCTAGTGGTCTCCGGTTTCTACGACGTTCAGGCGACGGATATAGAGAAGAAACTCTCCCAAAGGGGTTTTACCGTTCTGGAGAGGGTAGAGGTGCATGCTTGGGCCGCAGCTCTTACAAGAGAATGTTCTTACACCTGGGTGGGATTTGGGCTTAAAAGAGTTGCAAGTGACCCATAATGGAGAATTGTTCTTTGTAAGCAAGTTCCAATTTTTTTATGATAGCATCCGTCACAAAATCTTGGATAGTCATTTCTTTTACAGCACAGGGTATTAACTCTTTTGATTAAAAGTTAAGGCGGACATCTAACCACTTATTTTTTATTCAAGAGTTAGTCCGTTTCTCCGCTCCTTGCCGGATCTATTATCAGGAATATGAATGTCATATAAGAATTGACGACGATCCATACCCGAACGCCTGTCTTGCCTATCTTTGATTGACAGCTCAATATCTTCACCAAACACCTTGTTTTTTTCTGAATTTTTCAAACCTAAAGCCGAAATAATCTTTCGTTTGGTTTCCACTCTGCATGCCCTGCCCTGTTCTATTCGTTTAAGAATATTTGGTGATATATTGGCCTTTCTAGCAATCTCGGCTTTGCTTATCATGAGAGATTCTCTAATTTCTCTTGGGAAACTTTTGCTCATTTTGAATATTCTCCAGCCATTTTAAAATAATTTCTTTGGTCTGTTTCTGCGTTATCTTTATTTTCTTTCTACGCTTTGCATAAAAATTAATCCATGCGCATAAAACAAAAATTAATGCCGATATTAATATAAGATTTATCATTTTTTATTTGCTCCTTTATTATTGATCTCTTTTCATTTCTCGCTAAAAAGCCTTGCTACCTTTTGATTATTTTTCATTCTTTGCAAAAATATCTTGGACTTCTTCTACAATCAAAGGTTTGTAAAATTCATCTCCGACAAATTCGGCCTTTCGGTTCCCGTTGTTAAAGTCGATATCCATTGAACAGTCAAATTTACGTGATGCGGCTTTTACTATCCTAGCCAAAACTTCTATGTTGGTATCTTCAAACTTAATAGGTATCATATTAGGCATCCTTTCCATCCTTTTTAAAAAAATGATAAAAATTTTCTTTTACATATTATCAGGCATGGTATTGATAAGTTTTTATCAATTATCTGCAAAAGTCAGGCCAAAATAGTTTTATATAGATTTATTAATATTAAATTAAATAGTTATCTCAAATATAAGAAGATCACATCTAATGATTTAAAAAATATTTATCTTAATTTTATGAAAATATTTACACAGTTTTGCTGTAATAATAGTGACATATAAACCAGAAATATATCGCAGGATTTTGCAGGAGGGATTGACGGGGCATATGAAAGCCCCCAACTCGTGCAAGATTCCGGTAGGTTAATTAAACCTAAATTGAGCGATTTTTTACTAGATCTGCACCGATCTCTTGCGCATCAAGGATCCGCGAAAATCCTCGACATATCCACGGGTATGCCTGCGGTTTTCGCGAACCCTTATGCATCAAGATCTCAGCACATCTCTTCGCAAAAAATCGCTCAACTTAGGTTAAAATAACTTGAGCTTTTTTGTTTTAAATGTCATTCTCTTTTATCGATATTTTTGCAACCACCATACAAACGCAATCCAAACAAACGGAAGCGGAGGTTTAATATGAAGTTCGGAGTCAATTCGCTAATACCAATCCTGCTGATATGCCTCGGTATCCTGGCACCGGTTCATGCAGAAGTGGAATACAATGTTCTGAAAACATATAAGCTTGAAGATCAGCCGGTTGATATGGCTTTTTCGGCCAATCGCAACGAAATTTATGTGCTCAGCCCAACAGGGGAATTGTTGATTTATGCTGCCAACGGTCGTTTGACCGAAAAAATCAACGTGGGCAAAGTCTATGATAGGTTGCAGCTGATCCAAGGTTCGGATGTTCTTTTCTTGAGCAGTCGTAAGGACAAAACCATTCAGGTCATCCAACTGGAATTTGTTCAGAAGATCGATACTTCCGGTTCCCCCTATAAGGGTTCCGAGAATGCACCGGTGGTTATTGCGGTTTTCAGTGAATTCCAGTGACCGTATTGTTCGAGACTCACGTCTCTCCTCGATCAGGTGATCGAAAATTACCCTAAACAAGTAAAGATCGTTTATAAAAACTTTCCGATCCGATCCCACAAGTATTCCGAACCTTCGGCCAAAGCCGCCCTGGCAGCAGAAAGGCAGGGCAAGTTCTGGCCCTTTCACGATCTGTTATACTCACACTACAAGGACCTCAGCGATGAGAAGATACGCGAAATTGCCGGCCAGTTGAAACTTGACATGGTTCAGTTTGAAAAAGACAGGAAAGACCCGGACATTGCCGGCAAGGTGCGTGCCGACATACGGGATGGAAGCAAAGCCGGGATCAGGGGTGTTCCGTCTGTTTTTATCAACGGCCGGCGTCTTCGAAAGCGCAGCCTGCAAGGTTTTTCAGAAATGATTGACAAGGAGTTGCAGAAGGCCGGATATTCATCGTCCCAAAAAAAAGGTAAATGAAAAATTCATAACCCCGGTAGGCCACGTGCTCGCTGGTGGAAGCCCAGGCAAAATCAATTCTTTTCATCTCACCAAATTTCCTGGAAAGAAGGAACTTAGGGGCTTCGCCCCGCCTGCCATTGCAAGGCACGAGCGGGCAGGCCCAATTGGAATAATGGAATGATGGAGTAATGGAATAATGGGTGAGCTTGCCCTGAACGAAGTTGAAGGGAAGGAGTTTTTTACAATTAAAATGGTTTATTTCTGTCCTTATCCCCAATATTCCAGCATTCCATTATTCCATTCTGATGACATAAATAGGTTTCCATTAAAAATCATTTATTATCATAGAGTTGTAGAATTTCCGAGACGTTTAATTAGGTAATGCGACTAAAAATGCACTGCCCTTGTTTTTAGTGCTTTCAACGCTAATAGAGCCGCCGAAGGCATTAGCAATCGCCTTAGCCAGACTGAGCCCAAGGCCTATCCCGGCCTGGGATCGGCTTCTGTCACAACGATAGAATCTTTCAAATATTTTGGGCAAATCCTTTTTTGAAATTCCTATGCCCGTATCCTCAAACATAATGTTGACTTGTCCATCATCCAAACTTGCCGAAATACTAACGGACCCTCCGGGTTCAGTGTATTTTATGGAATTTCCCAAAAGATTAGTCACAAGCCGTTGCAGCTTGTTTCTATCTCCTTGAAAATGAAGTTTATCAGGAAGAACCGTTTCTATGTTGATGCCTTTTTCATCTGCTGTTGGACGAAATAGTTCACAAGCGTCTATAATTAATTTGCTGAGGTCAACTTTCTCAATTTTAAACTCTCCCACACCCGCCTCGGTTTCTGTAATATCCAGCATCGTGTTGATCATTTCGATCAGGCTGTCACACTCCTCTATAGTACTGGCAGCCATACTTTCATAGTCTTTGATGGAAACTTTTTTTAAAAGAGTCATTTCTGCAATGCCGCGAATTCTGGTTAAGGGACTTCTAAGGTCATGGGCAATATTGTCATTTATTTCTCTCATACCCTTTATCAAGGCCTGAATACGATCTAACATGCCATTGAACGTGTTTGCCAGCCTATCGATTTCAAAGAATCTTTTTTTCACCTGTACTCTTTTGTCATACGATCCCTTTGATATGCCGATGGCGGTAAGAGTTACTGCCTCCACGCTGAGCATAGCCTGTCTTGCCAAGAACCATCCAATTATAGCCGCAAAAACGAACAGTGGAATCATCATCAAAAACAGCAAATTACGAAATACCTTTAAATATTCTTCATTATCCTCGAGAGATAGTCCGATTTGTAAAATTTCAGTGGGGCTGATGGGACCTTGGATAGTTCGCACCCGATACCCATAGTTTGGAATATCCAGTGTTCTCAACACGGGCCTATTTTGATCACGCAAAACCCGTAAGGTCTTTTCAGGAACTTCAAGGCTTCCCCAGGGCTGCGTACTCCATATCCCAAGATCCTGCCCATCGATCGATAAAAGGCGATAAAAGATTTCCTCATCTTCAGTTTCAACTTCAAAATCCATTTCGGCCTTAACATGATATATCCCCTCCTCAGACATTAATTTAATAAGCTCTTCCATCTCTTCTAAAAGTTCCTGGTCGGTACGTTCCATGGTAATAGAAGAAATACGATAATAAAAAACCGAAAGTGCCAATAGAGATGAAAGGGTAAATATCCCGGTATACCAAAGGGTTAACCGAAACGAGAGTGTGCCTTTAAGATTAAGAAGTCTCTTTAATAACATATCCGACTCCCCGAATTGTGTGAATCAGTTTTTTATCAAAATTTTTATCAATTTTTTCCCGTAAGCAACATATTCGAGCTTCAACCACGTTGGTCTGAGGATTAAAATTATAATCCCATACATGTTCCATAATCATGGTTTTTGAAACAACCGACCCGGCATTGCGCATCAGATATTCAAGCAATGAAAACTCAAGGGGCTGCAGTTCTATTTTCCCCCCGGCTCTAAGGACTTTACGGGTTTGGAAATCTAAGGTTAAATCTCCAACCGTAAGGCGCGAGGGGCTTGAAATGCCACTGGCTCTACGAATGAGTGCCCGGACCCTTGCAAGCAGTTCTGAAAAGGCAAAGGGCTTGATCAGGTAATCATCCCCCCCGGTTTGAAGCCCTCTGACTCGATCATCCACCGTCCTTTTTGCGCTCAAAATAAGGACCGGTGTATTGATTTTATTTTTTCGCATCTCCTCAATCAATGTCAACCCATCGAGCTTTGGCAGCATTAAATCAATTACGGCGATGTCATATGGTTCGGTTAATGCCATATGCAAGCCATCTTCGCCGTTGATCATATGGTCCACGGCAAAACCGGCCTCTTTTAAGCCAATTAAAATAAAATGAGCGATTTTTACATCGTCTTCGACTAACAATAAACGCATGCAAAAATTTCCTTTTACTCGATCCTTCCAATAGATTTATATATCCTTGATTCCATGACCTGCATCGGTCATCAGTTGCCAGTTTTAGTTATGTATAATAAACCGACTGCGACCGTCAAGAAAACGTCTGAAATTATAACAACCATAGACATCCGGATACAGAATTAAGTTGCTGAGATCTTGCATAAGGGTTCGCGAAAACCGTCCCGAAAAGACATCGGGATGGATATGTCGAGGATTTTCGCGGACCCTTGATGCGCAAAAGATCCGTGCAAATCGAGTAAAAAATCGCTCAATTTAGGTTAAAAAACGCTCAAAGTTATGGCAAAAGTTCCACCTGTTCGCCGGTAGGCATATCATCCTCGAAAGCCTCCTCAAGAATTAGGCCCACCCCATGGGGAGCGTAATATTTGTATTCATAGACCCCGGGGTCTACGGGGCTGTAATCCTTTGTTTTTAGAACGTCAGTATACGTTATACCCCGCACTTCAATGGACTCCACAAATTCGATAAATTCGCCAACATCCTCAGCATTTCCTAAATGAAATTCCTGACGATAGACGGTTTCTCCCGGCTCGGAACCGGGTCCTTCCGGATAGGCCCACATCAGGATCCCCGGTTTGGCAAAGTCCCGGCCGGCTTTCCAGGAACCCTCCAGGTCTACCAGTTCTCCATCTTCATAATCGCGGGCAATCTCCCCAAAATACCAGACATTGCCGACAAGTTCCTGAGCGTACCAGTCAAAAGTATCTTCAATAAGCGTTCTTTCGCCTTCGTCATCAATTTCCCACACCCTATCACGCACAACAATGCAGTTGACGCCCAGAATTTCCTTGGTTTCATTTAATACCTCGACCTTGATCCTTTCTATAACAACGCCGTCTCCATCTGTTACACGATATTTGCGGACGGTCCCCGGTTCCAAGGGGAAGTATTGATTCGGCACAAAAGGACCTCCCTCAAGAACAGATTCGAAATCCACAAAATCAGCCGGATTAATTTGCGGATCGTAAGGCGCCTCTCCGAGTTCTTCGCAAAGATCGAGCCGTGCTTCTCTTTGATCCCGGCAAAGCTCTCCGGCCTCCTTGTATTCGGCTTTAGCATCGGCCAAACATTCGGCCCGATCTTCGGTTGCGGACAAATTGCTGCAATTGCCGTTTGCTATCCAGTAATCATCCTTAATCTCATTTAGACAGGCTTTGAATGCCGCCGCACCTGTCCATGAGCACGCCTGACACCATTTTCCTTCATGGTCGCGGTCGTTGTCTCCATGACCACCCCATGCCTGGCTGCTGCCGGCACTGACCAGAGCGGGACCCAAAACCACAACGAACATCAGCAACAAAAATACCACCGCAATTTTTAAGGTTACGTTTTTCGATTTTCCACTGACTTTTGCTGTAAACATAATACCCTCCTTATTTAAGTTAAAGGTTTTTAGAAATTGTCTGTATTATATAATGGAAAGTTTACGAGAAGATTATCCGAAGATTATCATTTCGTAATATTTGTGTATTTCAGTGTTAAAATAGGCTATATACGATAAAGAAAGACGGTCGTTGTAGTATGCCAACCAGGCATATGCTTAACGTGAATTTATGAACCTAATCTTTTAAAGGGGCGAAAAAGGGCATTAAACAGTTCTTTTAGCGTAAAAATAGTAAATCTATTAAAAGATGAAAAGAATGATGAAGAAACTATTGAGCTGCTTTTTGTCTTTTGTTGTTGCTGTGTTTTTGTTTTCGGGTTCTGCTCTGTGCCAGGACATGTCCAAACAAGAAATTATCAAAGAATTAAACGCCCTAAAAGAAAGGGCAAAAAGACTCGAGGAGGCTCTAATGGCTCTGGATGAAACGGAGACACCTGTTGAAGAAGAGGCTGAAGAAGAGGCTAAACATGAGATTCAACATGGTAATGAGATGGCAACTAATGAAAACACGGAGCCTCTCGAAAAATACATGAAAGGGGTAGAACTCTCGGGAACCATTGAGGTAGAAGCTGTTTATGAACATTTTGATCCCAAAGGAGACAAAAAAGAGAATTCCAGCGATCTTACGCTAGAAACGGTTGACTTGGCTGTTGATGCCTTACTGATAGAATTAGAACCCACATCTTATTTGAGTATGAAGATGGTGAAGACATTGTTGTTGATAAAGCAATTATTCATTTCCAGGCCGAGGAAGTCTGTGTGCCTGATCTGTCTTGTAATTCTCCATGGTACGCAAGTATCGGTAGGCTAAAAATCCCATTTGGTTATTTTGAAAACCATTTTATCACTGACTTATTAACCGAAAACCTCGGGGAATCCAATGAAACGGCAGTTGTTGCAGGCATACATAACCCATTTATTAACATAGCTGCAGGTGTTTTCGACGGGGATTTGGATAAAGCCCAAAACCATGACCATATTGAAAGTTACGTTGCCGCGGGTATATTTACCCTTCCGGAAGATATCTTACCTAATGTTGGTTTAATGACCGGCGTTTCTTATATATCCAATATTGCCGATAGCGATAATCTTACGGATTTTTTCGATGAAGAGTTTGGAACAGATACAATTGAAGACGATGTGGCCGGCTTTAGTTCGTTTCTATCGGTTTCTCTTATGGATCGATTTTTCTTTGAGGCTGAATACGTCGGTGCGGTTGAATCATTTGAAGAAGATGAAAATTTTAAGCCGAAAACATGGAATTTTCAATTTGCCTTTATACCCATCCAAGATGTTGAAGTTGCAGTTCTCTGTGGTGGAAGCTCGGATACGCTTAACTTTCTACCGGATACGCAATTTGGAATTGCTGGAATTTATGAAATCTTTAATAATACCTTTATAGGTCTTGAATATCTTTATGAAGAGTTTGAGAATGACGACAAAGTCTTCAGATTAACCACCCAGTTGGCTGTGGAATTTTAAATAGGGATTCCTTTTTTGATCATCTTTTAGTTGGTATTTTCATAACTAAAGCTTAACTCAGAATCAGTTCAAATTAATTCCGGGTTTCACGAAACTGCGATTTCCGAAAATTGATTTTTTTTTGAAATCACAAAAATTATAGATATCTTACCTGTCACCGGATCCATCCAAACATTTGTTTTACAAATATCTGCTTGCGCTCCCGAAAACCAGAACCGTATTGAATACCATCCACACGCTCTACGGTCATGATTACAGTGTCAAAATCCTCGCTACCTTGTCATAGAGCATGAACGGCCCGCTTAGATCCGGAATGGATCAAAAACGTCGATATGTGGTTTTTTTATTTTTCATAAAAAGATTGACAATACCACTTTGTGGCATTAGCTTTATCTTAATTTCATCGGGATCGTTTTATACTTATGTAACTTCATATAAAATTTACGTTTACATTAAGTATCCCTGAACATCGAAATGCAGATAGTCCGGCTCAGGGTAAACATAGAAAACGAATCGGATGACAACCACTAATTATAACATAGAAAAGGAGAAGAACCATGTCATATACTTGTAATAATTGCGGAGCAGTTGCAAACGAACCGGGACATTTGTGCAATCCCTGCGGAGACAAGTCCAATTGTAGTTTTTGCGGGATTTTTAACATCGATACCACCCATATGTGCAGTGATAAACTGGCAGCCATGAAATATGTATGTGAGGGATGTGGCCGCGTGGCCATGGAAGAAGGCCATCTGTGCAAGCCGTCAGCTATCGAATGATCGGTGAGAAAACGATTGCACCCCGGCAATTGTGCAGACACAAGTTTTCAGATGAACATCAATTTATACCGGGGATATGAATTCAGTCCTCAGAACACTGTTTAATGTTATTGTTCTTAGGAAATGGGTAAATGATTTGATGTGTAAATCTGAATCTGTTTTTTTGAAAGGAGGCAACACCATGAAAGATATGGGAAGTTTACATTTGAAAGTGCAGGAACTCTGTGATTGCTTTGCAACCACAGATCCACTCAAAGAAATGTCCGACGTTAAAGATGATACAGATAAGAATGAAGCCGCGTTAAAATGGCTGGCATTAGCTGCTTTGCACGGTGTCAATAACAACGCCGAAAAAATTTCCATCACAAGATCAGATAATGGAAATGTAACGGTAACTGCTGAATACCGTAAAAAAGACCTCCCATCTCCGGGTTCCGATGTCGCTGAAAAGATTTTCGAGGCGGTGACCGGAATTACTCATATCGAGGGGGATAAAGGAAAAACCCCGTTGGCATTAGGTATTCGGGACAGCAGTATTGATCTTGGAATAAAAATGAAAACAAAGGATGGCGGCAAAAAAATAACCATAAAATTTCCGGAATAATTTTAATGAATTCGTGAAAAGACCTTTTTTGAAATTTTACAAGACGATCAAACTTACGATAAACTTTTTTGAAAAATATTGTAAATGGGCCTATTATGAAACCAGCAAAACAAAAAATAATGATAGATCTTGAAAAACTCAACAGTTTAAATGCAGAAGGATGCCCTGCATGTAAAAGAAAGTTCACCCTCGGAGAAATGGTTGTTCTTGCATGCGGGCCATGGCAGGGAGCAAAATATATCCATGAAAATGAAGCGGTTTTTGATAAAACAACTTCAGCGTATTTTGAACGTAAGTGTTACCCTAATTGATCGTAAACAAAATGGGAAAAATATTTTAGTAGACGACGGAGGTTTATCCCGCATTATCAAGCGGTGCTTCGCCCTTGATGCCTCGAATCTGAGGCATCCTCGACTTTCGCTCATTTAGGGTGTTACCCTATCTGATCCGGGAAAAAACCAAAAAAACCGTGGCATCAAAACGATAATCCAAGCTTTTCAGTCTTACAAGGATTAGATCCTGATCATAGACACTTACTGGTGTCCATCCATAAATGGTAGATTTTGGTTTCCGGCAAGGCCCGAGCGAGTTTTCAACCACAGGCATAGCGCGCTATTTCGAGGATTGAAAACGAGCGAGAACGCCGCCGGGGGCCGAAAGATGCCATTTATGGATGGACAACTGGTTAATTATTTTGAAGAACCTTCCGTAGCACACATTGCAGAATGCCGCCGTTTTCAAAGTACTCAACATCCACATCCGTATCCAGCCGTGAAATCACTTCAAAATCTATGGTTTTTCCGTCTTCTGCTACGGCGGTGACCTGTAATACTTTTCGTGGGCTCATATCTTGGATTCCGTTGATATAAAACGTTTCAGAACCCGTTAATCCCAGGCTTTCCAAATTCTCATTCTCTTTAAACACCAATGGCAGTACGCCCATGCCAACCAGATTGCTCCGGTGAATCCGCTCAAAAGATTCGGCAATCACCGCTTTTATTCCCAAAAGGATCGTTCCTTTTGCGGCCCAGTCTCTGGAAGACCCGGTTCCGTATTCCTTGCCTCCCAACACAATCAGTGGCCTGGATTCACCCATATATTCTAGGGCGGCGTCATGGACAAACATCTCTTTTTTAGCGGGAAATTTTACGGTAAAACTGCCTTCCTTAGGCGCAACCAGCTTGTTTTTGATGCGAATATTTCCGAACGTTCCCCGAATCATCACTTCGTGATTTCCTCTGCGAGAGCCATAGGAATTAAACTCTGCGGGAAGCACGTGATTTGCCATCAGGTAGCGGCCGGCCGGATAATCTTCGGGTATGGCTCCGGCCGGAGAAATATGGTCCGTGGTCACCGAATCTCCCAATACTAAAAGCACACCGGCTTTTTCTATATCCGATGTCCTGGCCTGATCGAGGGTGAAATTTTCAAAATACGGCGGCTTTTTAATATAGGTGGACTGTTCATCCCAGTCAAAGGTGGTGCTTTCTGTAACTTCCAGGGCTTGCCAGAATTCGTCCCCGTCAAAAATTTTGGCGTACTCACTTTCAAAAAACTCTTTATGAACATGCGTGTGAACCCGGCTTTGGATTTCCGCGTTGGTTGGCCAGATATCCGAAAGATAGACGGGTTGGCCGCCGGAATCGGTCCCAAGCGGTTCCACGGTCAAATCGATATCCACCCTTCCGACCAGCGCCAGCGCAACCACAAGCAACGGTGATGCTAAAAAATTTGACCGGATACTCTGATGGATTCTAGCCTCGAAATTTCGGTTTCCTGACAGCACCGAGGCTACAGTCAGGTCATTTTCAGAAATCGCTCTCTCAATCTCTGGATGCAGGGGACCACTGTTTCCGATACAGGTGGTGCACCCGAAGGCTGCCAGATGAAAACCCAGGGCCTCGAGATAAGGCATCAAGCCGGCGTCTTTAAGATACCGAATGACCACTTTGGAGCCCGGCGCCAGAGAAGTCTTGACATGCGGAGGGACTTTTAATCCTTTGGTCACAGCTTTTTGGGCCAACAGTCCCGCTCCTATCAGGACAAAAGGGTTTGAAGTGTTTGTGCATGAAGTTATGGCGGCGACCACAATGCTCCCGTGGCCGATTGTGGCCGATTTTCCATCAAGATTCACCGGATACCTCCCGGCGTCAGTTATCTTGCAAAAGGGTGTCCTGACCGTCAGGCAACCGGATTCGTCGTGGAATGTGGAGATGCAGGCCAGATCCGCGTTTCGATCATAGTTACCCTCCAGTACCTTGGCAAAGTTACCTTTAAGATCCTTTAGCTCGATCCTGTCCTGGGGTCGGGCCGGACCCGCAACTGAGGGTTGTATCGAGGAAAGGTCGAGTTCGAGAACTTCAGTGTAATCCGGTTCTTCCTGCCCGGTATAAAATAAACCCACGGCCCGGGTATAGATATCAACCAGATCGGCCTGTTTTTTCCGATGGGTCAGGTGAAGGTATTCTATGGTCTTTTCGTCCACCGGAAAAAACCCCACGGTGGCACCGTATTCCGGCGTCATGTTGGCGATGGTAGCCCGGTCGGGAACCGACAGTTTCTTCATTCCGGGACCAAAATATTCGACGAATTTTTCCACAACATTGTGTTTTCTGAGCAGTTCGGTCACCACCAGCACCAGATCGGTTGCCGTGATTCCTTCTTTCAACTGCCCGACCATCTTTACACCGATCACTTGAGGAATGGACATATAATATGGCTGTCCGAGCATGACGGCCTCAGCCTCTATGCCGCCAACACCCCAGCCCATTACGCCGATGGCGTCAATCATGGTTGTATGTGAGTCGGTGCCCACCAGAGTGTCCGGATAGGCCATGGATTTGCCGTCGATTGATTCGACCATGACCACCTGCCCCAGATATTCAAGATTTACCTGGTGGCAGATTCCGGAATTCGGAGGAACCACCCGAAAATTGTTAAAACTCTTCTGAGCCCATTTCAAGAGCGCGTATCTTTCCCGATTCCGTTCATATTCCTTGGCCACATTTTTTTGTAACGCGTCCCGGGTGCCAAAATAATCAACCTGAACGGAATGGTCGATGATCAAATCGACCGGTACCAGCGGGTTGATTTTCATGGGATCGCCGCCGAGATCTTTTACGGCGTCCCGCATGGCGGCAAGATCCACCACCGCGGGAACACCGGTAAAATCCTGCATCAAAACCCGTGCCGGATGAAAAGGTATTTCCACCGGTTCGTCATATCGTTTTTTCCACCCGGCGATCTTGAGCACATCCTCTTTTCTGACAATACGGCCATCCAGTTTCCTTAACAGATTTTCAACAAGAATCCTGATAGAAAATGGCAGCTTATTTATATCTGAAATGCCTTTTTCCTGAAGCAGGCTGATGTCTGCAATATCATACGGCCTGTTGTTTACCTTGATCTGGCGGATAAATTCCTGTCTTTGCATAGCGTCCTCTCCAGTAAATAATCGGGCCCGGACGGCCCGGCGTTTATTTGCCCCTCGACAAACTGCAGGTTTTCACGGCGTACCTTCTTTAAAAGAAGCTAATCCCAGCAACCGAACCGCAACTTCCGGGTCAATTCGGTAGCGGCTGCCAAGCCCTTGAAAAAAATGGTGTCTTTCAATAAGGGCGATCCCCAGTTGAGTGATTATCATTTGTTGACCGGTTTCTTTTTCACGGACTACGGCCCCCTTTTCAAACACACCATCCGTCGGTTTTCGGCATAGCTGAGCGCATCGCTCTGATTGTTCAGGCATCGGTGCTGTTTTTACTTCAATCAAATGATAATGACAAGAATTTGCTTTTTTGAGTTCGGTCTATTGAATAACAAAACTTGTGGTTTTGGCCCTGTGGTATAATAAAAAAAGCCAGAGGCTTATGAATACGGGCTTGGATGACAATATTTATTTAAGCATTGTCATGATTAAAAGTCAACCTTCGGGTTTTGCCTTTTAAGCCCAAGACTTACAAGATCATCGTAACAACACCTTTATCAATTCAAAACGCACTGTGGGAAGGAAGGACCTGATGGTAAATCCCGTCAAATTTTCAAGCCTTTCTTCCCTAAATCTCACATGGCAAACCATGCCGAAATTTTAATCGTCATAACAAGATCACAACCTGTATTCTTTCCATGTTGGCAATAGCGAATGTAATGTGTTACCTTAATAGACATTGAAAAAGGACGTAAACAAAATGGCGATTAATTGAAAAAATAAATTTATCCTTTGTGTCTCTGTGCCTTCGTGGCATTTTTTTTATCATTGTTTGTGAGCGATAAACGGTCATTATGAAATTTTTTAAATGGAGTCTTATTGGTGTCGTCGCGGTTATTGCTGTTTTCTTGTTTTTATTAATAGGTGTAGAGCGTTACCTCAATACAGACAGGGCACAGCAACAGCTTCAGGCAAAGGTGAATCAGGCCATTCCCGGTACAATAACGTGGTCCAAGAGCCGCCTTTGGGTTTGGAGGGGTGAGGTTGAATTGCACAATGTGCTGCTCAGCGCACCCACAAATGATAAATTGCTTGAATTGAACCGTATTTTACTGCGTATATCCTGGATTCGGCTTCTCAAAGGGGAATTATGCGTTAAAAACTTGTTTTTGGAAAAACCCCAAATAGATCTGGTGATGGATCGATTGGGCAACTTCAATCTCGTTCAAGCCCTTTACACCCCTAAAAAAAGTGAATCAAAACCAGTGCATTCAGGTTTTCCGTTGAATATTGTGATAGGGGAACTTAAGGTGCTGAACGGTTTCTTTGAATACAAAACAAAAGAAGCCATTGCCGATAAACAAAAGAACCGGATGGTGTTTCAAAACGTTAACCTGACCATCAGGGATGGGGATCTTTTAAAACAAAAAGCTCGCCTTGTCTGTGAAATTCATGGCGGAAATATTGCCGGGACAAGGATTGACCGAATTCACTTAAGCTGCCATCTCAAAGACAGATGCCTGACCATCAATGATTTAAGCTTATATACATTTGCAGGCAGATTTGATCTGAAGGGCCAGGTGGACTTTAAAAATGCCTTTGCCAACGGATTTACCTCGCACCATCCTGACTGGGATGCCATATCCTATGAACTGTCCATGCGCCAGGAAGACACATTGCTCGATACTATGTCCTTCAAGGGATCACGCTTAAAAGGATCCATAAATTCTTTAATTAAGCTTAAGGGAACGGGAATTGATCCAAAGACGCTCACCGCTGAAACCTCTCTGGAACTATTTGCAAGCAAATTGTCCGCCGGGGAGGCATCTTCACCCGTTGACGTACACGTAAACGCACAGGCAAGCATGGAAAAGGGGCGTGTTAGGATTCAGCAGCTTGACGCCCGGGCAGGCAGGACTCACCTTAAGGTGACCGGCGATTATGACATTTCTTCCCTTAAGGTCGCGGCTAATTTTAAATTGGAGTCCCCCGACCTGACTGAAGTACTGCCACCGTTGGGAATGAACGCATTGGGGAAGATGAATATCCAGGGCAACGTATCCGGAACGGTCACCGCGCCGGTTGTGGTTGCCCAATTACGGGGGGAAAATTTAGAATTTAATCAGGTAAAAATCGGCAATGCGGATGCAAAAATCCAACTTTCTGAAGGCATGCTTTCGGTGGACCATGGAAAAATTCGCAACCACAATTCATTACTCGATATTTCCGGTACCGCCCGGATACGTGATCCCATAACGCATCATATTTTTGAAACCCCTTTTTTAGACATTACAGTGACGGGAGATGCGCTGTTTATAGAAGATTTTATCGAGGGGATGAAGGGCAAATTCGTTCTGAACGGCCATATCTTTGGGCACGCAGCACGCCCCCGGGGAAACTTGAATCTTAAAGGAGAACATATCCACTTCTACACCCAGAAAGTTCAGGGTATTCACCTAATATCAGATCTCGACGGTGATCGACTCAATTTGGACCCTTTTGAGCTCGTGATTGCGCCTGGTGAGAAAATCCGGGTCCATGGTTGGATTTCTTTAAATAAAAATTACCACTTACGACTTTCCTCCGAGGGCATTTCCCTCAAGAATGTCACATGGCTTCAATTGGGAGACGTTGATACCGGCAAGATTTCCTTTACGTTCCAAGGACAGGGAGATTTTGAAAATCCTCAGATCACGGGAGAGGTGCTTCTGAATGAGTTGCGATTCAATAACCAACCACTGGAAGACGAACGGTTCAAAATTGAAGTTGCGGACCGGACAGCATATATTTCAGGGGGTCAGAACTTTGCTTTGGATGCCACTTATCACCTGCAGACCCAAGCTTTTTCAGCATCCGCCGGGTTTGGCAACACCAATTTGACCCCTTATTTAAAAATTTTCGGACAAAGCAAGCTGAATGGTTTCATGACCGGAAAAATCCAAGTCAATGGCAATGCCAAAACACCGGATCAGTTAAAAGGCTCAGCCGATATTTCTCGGATTGAGATTTTTTCGAATCAAACAGAATTGATCCGATCCCGAGACTTCAAGGCTTTTTTAAAGCATGGTGAAATTTCGATTCCCGGTGCCCGCCTGAACCTGCTTGAACGGGGTGTTGTGGAAATTAAAGGTAACGGCACACTGAATGGCGACCTTGATATTAAAGCCCATGGTACCATTCCTTTGGAAATAATATCGCTTCTTACAGATGTTTTCCCCAATGCCGCCGGTGAAGTGCGCATTTCTCTCGGCGTGAACGGAAACCTGTCGCAGCCGGACTTGCGTGCCGATGCTGAAATTATAAATTGCGGCATGACGGTTCCCGTCCTTTTACAACGGATGCACGATCTGAACGGCAGTATTCATGTAACCCCCGAAGTTATTGTTCTGGATAACATCCGGGGAATGCTGGACACCGGTGGTTTTGAACTGTTTGGCGCCATTGATCTTAAGGCAAATCGACCCTCAAGGGTGGCGCTCAAATTAAAAGCCCATGACCTTCCTCTTTTGATTCCTGACACCTTGGAAACCCGTTTGAACACCGAACTGGATATCAAGGGCACATCTGAAAAATCCCTGGTCTCGGGATACATTCAAATGATTGAGGGAAAGTATTATAAAGATATACGGCTAAATCTTATGGAAAGCCTCGGTAAAAAATCCCGCGAGGAAGCCCTGGTAGCACCTGAGATCCCCTGGCCTTTTTTGAAAAACATGGCCCTTGATATTACAACCCGTTACAGAGAACCTTTTGTCGTAGATAATAATGTAGCCTTATTGGCCCTCAAGCCTGATCTTCGTATATACGGATCGGTGAATCATCCTCTGATCAGCGGGAGGGCCCAAGTAGAATCCGGAACCGTCTATTTCCAAAAAAAGGAATTTAATGTCAAAAGAGGTGTCTTTGATTTTATCAACCCGTATAAAATTGAGCCGACCATTGATGTGCTCAGCGAAATAATAGTTCGGGAATGGACCGTTTTTTTGAATATCTCCGGGACACCGGACAATCTTAAGTTTATTTTTTCTTCCAACCCATCAGAAAGAGAGGAGGATATTCTTTCTTTGTTGATAACCGGGAAAACAACACGGGAACTGATCGCAGAAGAAGGCGGTTTATCCCGGTCTTCAGGACAAATACTGGCCGATGTTCTTGCTGAAACCGTTCAAAAACAAATCAAGGATGCCACCGGGCTGGATGTTGTAGAGCTGGAATATAAAGAAGGCGGAGAAGCTGAGGCGTCGGATGAGGTAAAAGTAACTGTTGGCAAAGAGCTTTCCCGAAGAATAACGGTCAAATACGGCGTGCAGACAAAAAATGCCAAGGTCATCCAGCAAGTGATCACGGAATATAAATTTCTTGAGAAATTGTTAATGAGCACCTTCCAGGATACGGAGGGACATTATGGCGGCGGGCTTCAATTCAGAGTTGAATTTCGGTAGGGAAAGATAACTTCAGATGACCTGGTTCAAACAGAAAGACTGGATAAAAATATCCGCGGTGTTGTGGATTCTAATGGCCTGCTTTGCCAAAGACCCTGCATATGCTCAGAGCACGGGAAAGGATGAGCCCGGACCCATTGTTTCACGGATTATCATCGATGTTCAGGGGATAAAAGGAGATGTGAGCCCATGGGTTGATCTGGCAAAGAACCTTATTTTTATCCGGGAAGGAGAGCCCTTTTCAACCAAACGGTTCCGGGATTCCCTCGACGCTTTGAAATCGTCGAATATGTTTAAAGCAATCCATGTTTCTGAATCAGACCGTGGAGAAAAACAATTTACACTTGGTTTTCAAGTAACGCCCTATCCTCGAATTAAAGATATTAAAATCAGCGGTTCCTTTCCCCTGTTGGAACGAGAAATTCTCAACGCTATGCAGTTGTATCCGGGAGATGTATATCATCCGGAAACGTTTTCCGGCAAAGAAGTTGTCATTACCGAAGTTTTCAAGAATGAAGGTTACATTGCCCCGGTTGTTAATTTAGACGCCGCAGAAGATCCGGCTGACGGAAATTTTGTGGTATATGTCACTATCGACAAGGGGGATTTTTTTCATATCCGGCGCTTTAAAATCACGGGAAACCGCGCTTTTTCAACCATGCGCCTTAACTTGCGGATCAAAACTTATAAATCGTGGCTGACTCCGGATTTTATGAGGCGTTTTAAGAAAAAAGTATTTAATAAAGATATTCAAAATCTCATTCGGTTTTACCGGGGAAAAGGATACCCGGAGATTGTCGTGAACTCCGATGTTAACAAAGATGCCAAAACTCAAAATGCTTCTATTTTTGTAACCATTGATGAAGGACCCAGGTATGACATTGAATTTCAGGGCAATAAGGAGTTTTGGGATGTTACGCTTAAAAAAGATCTAACCCTGTTTAAGGAGGGCAACAAGAAGGATTTTGGTCTAAGAAAGAGTATCCGCAAAATAAAGAAACGTTACCGTAACGCCGGATATAAGGATTGTCGGATAGAAATCAAATCTGAAAGAAAACAAGAAGCCGGCATGCCCGTGCGTAACATCCGCCTGTTTATTCATGAGGGGCCGCAATATGTTGTAACTTCCGTCAACCTTACCGGAAATTATGCGTTTGATTCAAAAAAGATCAAAAAACAAATATTGACCGGAACTCCGGGAGTTATTGCAAACGGTGCATGGGTTCAGGAAACCCTGGAAGAGGACAAACATGCGGTTACGTCTTTGTATCTTAAGCAAGGATATATGAATACCGTGGTGAATGATGAAATAAAATCGCATAAGGACATTAAAAAAAATAAAACGTATGTAGACCTCACCCTGGACATCAAGGAGGGGGTTCAGACGCAGGTAACGTCCGTAACGATCCATGGATTGAATGTGCTATCAGACTCCGAAGCCCTTGAAGCCATTACTTTGAAAAAAGGATCCCTTTTCCGCAACTATATGATTCGCAGTGATGAAAATACGCTGTCTTCCCTGATTTCTGAAAAGGGATACCCTCACGTCACGGTAGAGGGGACTGCGGTCATCAGCAAGGACAATACCCAAGCGGCAGTCACCTACGAAGTTGATGAAGGACCTTTTGTTAGAATGGGCCAGGTGGCTTACACGGGGAATTTCCTCACCAAAGGACGAGTTATCGAAAATGAACTTGAACTCAATCCGAACGAGCCGTTTTCGCTGAATAAATTTTTGAAATCTCAGCGCAATATCCGCGATATCGGAACCTTTGACTCGGTGCATTTTAAAACTTACGGCTTAAAGGAAAAGGAAGATAAAGTGAATCTGCTCCTGGAAGTGGAAGAGAAAAAGCCTTATTATATTCAATCTGGCGGCGGGTATGACACGGAAAGAGAATTTTACGCCGACATCCTGGCCGGAGACCACAACCTTTTCGGATTAAACAAGGGGGTTTGGGCCGGCGCGGAAATCAGCCGGATCGGGTACCGCGGGAATCTGGGCATGGCTGACCCCCGGTTTATGGGAACTCGAATCAAGTCATCAATAAATATGTTCAGCGAAAAAAGGGAAGAGTTTAACACGGATTTCGGCACCAGAAACACGGGCATCTCAGTATCATTTAACCGCAGACTTTTTCAGAAGTTTAACGCCGGCCTTTCTTTTGTTTATGCCTATAAAGAGCAGTACCCTCGGGACTCAGATCCCATACCGGCAGATGATGAAGACAAATATGAGCCCAGAGGAATTCTAACCACAAGCCCCTCTCTTGTTTATAATTCAGTAGATTCTTATATGCGCCCCAGAAAGGGAGTGTATTCTTCTTTGCTTTTGGATGTTTCCAAAGGGATCAACAATTCTCTGGATAATTTTCTCAAGTGTCGTTTCGAGATCCGGAAATATTATACACCTATGGAAAACCTGACATTTTTGATGCGAGGATTGGTTGGGGATATTACCCCCTTTGATGACGGCAGTACGATACCGGAAGACCAGCTTTTTTTCCTGGGCGGTACCTCTACGGTTCGGGGATTTGATGAAAACAGACTTCGATTTGATTCCAAGGGTGACGCTGTCGGAGGACAAACTGCAATCTTGGGCAACCTGGAAGCAAGAATTGACTTGGGACCTAATTTCGAGCTTTCTTTTTTTTACGACACGGGCAGCATCAAAAACGCTATTCTCGACCAGGGTTCGGATGACTTTCGTTCTTCAGCGGGTGTTGGATTGCATTATCTCACACAAATCGGTCCCATGGGGGTCTATTATGGCCACAAACTGGACAGGAAAGCTAATGAAAGTGCAGGGAATTTTCATTTCACAATAGGGTTTAGATTTTAGTTTTCACTCAATCCTCCTTTTCAAGTCAAGTCCGCCCTGTCAGGTATTATTGTTTAATGTCGGCAATAAACTTGTTGGAGGTCTTAATGGTCTCAGCCCGGAAAAATTCCTTGACAACCAATGAAAACTTTTAATAAATAGACATTCTTTCTGTAATGCGCAATAAGAAATTGCGTTTGTTGTAAAAAATTCTATTAAATCTTTTAAGCCGTATAACAAGCCAAGAAGGTAGGATTGGATCGAAATCCAGTCATGCGTTCTTGGCTTTTTTAGTTTTGGGACTATGAAATATTTTGTCATCACAATTTTGGTTCTGGCGCTTGTCTCCGGCTCCCTTGCGTTTGCAAAAGAAAAACGGGTTGAAAAGGAAAATCACACTGAAAAACAACCTTAACAACAACGAACTCAAAAGAGAGATCGGTCTTTTTTCAATAACGGTCCTGGTCATTGCCAACATGGTGGGAACCGGAATATTCACCACCTCCGGTTTTATCATTCAGGAACTTGGAAATCCTCAAGCCATGCTGATCTGCTGGCTTGTGGGAGGTGTCTTTGCCCTTTGCGGGGCGCTCTGCTACGGAGAACTGGGCGCCATGTTCCCGAAGGCCGGAGGGGAATATGTATTTTTGAGGGAAAGCTTCGGAAAATGCATGGGCTTTCTTTCCGGCTGGATCTCCCTGATTGTTGGATTTTCCGCACCCATTGCCGCGGCGGCCATTGCATTTGCCACCTATTTTTATCGAACCTTTTCCGTTCCCGATGGTCCTGAGCTGACCGTTGCATTTCTCGGCGTCACCATTGTCAGTCTTTCATCAAAGGGTCTTTTGGCAATTACGATCATCATCGTATTTTCCATGATCCACTATCACAGCCTGCTTATGGGGACCCGGGTTCAGAATGCATTGACGCTGTTTAAGATAGGACTCATCGTCGCTTTTATTGTCATGGGCTTGTGCTGGGGCAACGGCTCAACAGGCCATTTCTCCTGCAATCTTGATATGCGCACTCTTTTTCAGGGCAAGTTCGCTGTCTCTCTCATATTTGTTTCATTTGCCTACAGTGGCTGGAATGCCGCCGCCTACCTGGGAGGTGAGATCAAAAGGCCCTCTACAAACATCCCGCTCTCCCTTTTTACGGGCACGTTTCTTGTTCTGTGCCTTTATCTCCTGTTGAACATTGTCTATGTCTACGCACTTCCTGCAAATGAGATGAGCGGGGTCCTTGAAGTGGGTGCAAAATCCGCAGTCTTTCTATTTGGCGGGCATCTCAGCCGATATTTCAGCGGCGCCATTACCATCGCACTTCTCTCTGTCTTAAGCGCCATGATCATGACAGGGCCAAGGGTCTATTATGCCATGGCAAAAGACGGCGTTTTTTTTGAGCTTTTTGGCAAGGTGAATGGTCTTCGCAGGACGCCGGCCTATTCCATTTTCTTACAGGCAGGCATCGCCATTCTCATGGTTATCACCGCCTCTTTTGACAAGCTGCTCATATACATCGGTTTTACACTTTCATTGTGTGCCATGCTCACAGTTGTGGGCATGATCGTCTTGAGAAAAACCCAACCTTCTCTTGATAGAAGTTATAAGACATTTGGTTACCCGGTAACGCCATTACTGTTTATCTTGGGAAATCTCTGGATTATTTATTTTTCCATTAAGAACAAACCCATTACATCCTTGTTTGGAATGGGTACAATAGGTTTAGGGCTTTTGGTCTATCTCTATTTCAGCAAGCCAAGGAAAAATCATGAAATATAGAAGTTTGATATTCTTTTTTTTAATAATGGCTTTTATGTTACCCTCACTACTTTATGCCCATGGTGTGACGAGCAAAATAGCCACCGGAGGAATTGTTGTCAGCGCAATGTATGACACAGGCGAGGCCATGGATTATGCCAGGGTAACCATTTCAGCACCGGGTGCGAATTTAAAATTTCAGTCCGGAAGGACGGATAGAAACGGTAGATTCTGTTTCTTTCCCGATGTTAGCGGTGATTGGAATGTGGTGGTCGATGACGAGATGGGGCATCGATTGAAGGTTACGGTGCCGGTTGACGAGGCGATGGCTTTGCAATCGAACCGGGAAAACAAGAATGCAGGTCGAGGCTTTTTTACCCGATGCGAAAAGGCCGTCATGGGTGTCTCTATTATCTTTGGGATATCAGGGATTCTATTTTGGTGGAAAGGGAGAAAAACCGGAAAATAAATTTATCCACCAGATGCCACCTGGAATTACCAAACTTTTGGAATACCATTGACTCGTTTTACGGTCATGGTTACGGCGCCGAAGTCTTGCTCTACTTTACCATAGAGTATGAACGGCCGGTTTTGTTCCAGAATGGCGCAAAATCGGCGATAGGCCTTGGGGAAAAAGGTGGTTTCCACCAGGCCGGTTTCATCTTCGAAAGTCAGAAACTCCATGGGTTCGCCATGTTTGGTATGAACGACCTTGCCGGTAATCAACAGACCGGCAATGCGAACATGCCGGCCGATGAAGCGAGGTAAGTCCCTGGCCTTAACAATCTTCTGTTTTTTTAAAGCATCGGCGTACAACACCATGGGATGCCGGTCACACAAAAAGCCCAGGGCTGAAAATTCATGCCGCAGACGCTCTGTCTCATTTTCAGAAGGAAATGACGGTTTGGGAACAGCTCTCCCCACATTAAACAAGTCCCCTGCCCTCGATCGGTGTGACCGTGACTTTTGCCGGCAGGCCAGCTCCCACAACAATGAACTTCTATTCTCTTCCGGATGGAGCGAATCAAACGCGCCGGCGTGAATCAGAGAACGCGCCTCAGGGTCGTCGGGTTGAACCCGTTCAAGAAAATCGATGATGTCATGATACGGTTTCGATTTTCGTTCGGCAACAATACGTCTGCGCGTGTGGGTGCTCAAACCCTTGATGGATAACCATCCCACCCGCATGGCCCCCGCCCTGCCCTTCCAGCGGACATCACTTTTGTTTACGTCGGGAGGTAAAATTTCCACTCCCATGCGCCGGGCTTCGGACACGTAAGCGAATGTGCTGTAAAAACCACCCTGATTGCTGATGACCGCCGCCATAAACTGGGCCGGATAATGGGTCTTGAGATAGGCGGCCTGGAAAGAGACACGGGCATAGCTGGCACTGTGGGGCTTGCAGAAGGAATAGCCGCTAAAACTCATCATCATGTCCCAAACGGCATGGATTTGCTCGTGGGTAACGCCTCGTGCTTGTGCGCCGGCAATGAAACGCTCTTTATAGTGGCCCAATTTGCGGGCCTTATCCTTTTTGGACATGATTTTACGAAGGCCGTCCGCATGGGCGTGTGAAAAACCTGCCAGAGCAACGGCGGTTCTGGCAACATCCTCCTGATAGACCATGATGCCATAGGTCTCTTCAAGCACGTCTGCCAGCAACGGATGAATCGGCTCCCATTTACCGCCATGCAGACGGCGAATATATTCGCGAATAAACTCATTGGCCGCCGGACGGATAATGCTGCTGTGAATCACCAGGTGCTCAAAATCACCGATCTTTGTTTTCTTTTGCAACAGTCGCATGGCCGGACTCTCGATGTAAAAGCAACCCATGGTATTTCCCCCGGCCACAGTTGCCTGTGTGGCCACATCGTCTTCCGGCTCCCAGTGATCTTCATCAAAGTCCGTGCCGTTGTCCCTCAAATTTGCAATGGCATCGCGGATAACCCCCAGACTGCGGTTGCCGAGAAGGTCAATTTTAACCAGACCCCTGTGTTCCGCGCCGTCTTTTTCCCACTGGATAATCGGAACCCCTTTGGGGGCGATTTCCACCGGCACATAATTATAAAGAGGATCCGGAGTGATAACCACCCCCCCCGGATGAACAGAAAGATAGCGCGGGATACCGATAATGCGCCGGGCGGTGTGAATGATTTTCTGCCAGGGCTCCGGAAAATCGAATTCGCCAAGCTTGGGCAGTTGTTTGAGTTGGGATAATAGATCGTCATTCATATGAGCCTTACGCCAGAACCAGGGAAGACGTTGGGTGACCCGGCCGATCTCCGGGTCAGTGAGTCCGAAGACCTTGGCCACTTCCCGTATGGCCATGCGCGGTTGAAAGGCAACGTGATTGCATACCAGCGCAGCGTGACCCTTGTACTGCTTTAATACGGAATGCAGAACCTCATCCCGTTCATCCCACGCAAAATCGATGTCTATGTCCGGAGGATCCGAGCGGCCGGGGTTCAGAAAACGCTCGAAATACAGGTTATGTTTGATCGGACAGACATTGGTAATCCCCAAACTGTAAGCCACCAGGGACGCCGCACCGCTTCCGCGACCGCAGATGCGCGGACTGCGAGACACGATATCTTGAACCACAAGAAAATACGACAAAAATCCCATCTTTTCGATGATGCTCAGTTCATGTTCCAGGCGGTCCACAACGGTTTCGGGGAGATCGTCACCATACCTTTTTCGTGCCCCTTTATACGTAGCATCCCGCAGGAGATGCTTGGCGCTTTTCCCTTGTGAGTTGCGCCACGGCGGCAGAACCAGTCCGGAACAGGGCCCGGTAAATGTCAGCCGTTCCGCAATTTCCCGGCCGGCCCGAATCACATCCGGCCAAATGGCAAAACGTTCAGCATATTCCGATGCCGGCGCCAGCCATGCGTCAGACGGTGCCGCATCTTCTGGTGTTAACCGGGAAAGAGACGTATTACGGTCTATTGCCCGCAGCATACGGTGGACTTTTAGGTCATCCGGGTCCAGGAAAAAACTTCCGGGTGTGGCCACAACCGGTACGCCAAGGTTTTTGGAGATCTTCCACAATTTAAAGGCCGTGCCATTGGGCCTGCGCGGCACCGCTCCAGCGATCGTTACACCGGCTTCATGCCACTCCGGTAAAAGCGCAGGGCTTTGTGTGAGAACGGCCAGTCCCCGGGCATGGTCGGGCACGGCGGACTTCAGATCAAATTCTTTATCGGAGTGACGGCGTGTAATCAGGCGGCAGAGGTTTCCGTATCCCTGCTCGTTCTCCACCAGGCAAACCGCGCGACACCCGGATGCGGGATCTGTCAGTTCCGCACCCACAATGGGGGTAATGTTTTCACGTTCGCAACTCTTTAAAAAGGGCCACAGGCCGTAAAGATTGTCGGTATCCGTAAGGGCCAGTTGCGTGTACCCCCGCTGTTTGGCAACCGCGCAAATCCTTTCCGGCGAACACGTGCCCCACATCAATGAATAATATGAACGGACGGTAAGAGGAATCATTGGGACAGTGTCCTTCCCACACGAATTGCGTTGAAACCAAAACGATAGCGGATCGTATCGAGAGCAAAGATCAGGGTATCACTCATCTTGCTTTCTTTTTCATGTTCGGCAAAAAGCGCCATCTGTGCGGGGGGATAAGTCAGACGGTCGCAAATCAAGCGCAGATGCCGGATGCCGACCCGGCGTGTCCAGGCCCGTTCAAGCGCTCTCTTTGCCAGAACAAACAGGCGAAAATCATTGGCCGTGGCCGGATTGGCAACAGCCTGACGGGCAACCCGCATGCCGTCGGAATAGTCGAGGAGAATCTTGATCCGTCTTGCTGTCAGCCGTGGCTTGCGTAAATCTGAACCGGCCCGCTCGGCCAGTCCATATAATGCGCCTTGCACCATCGCCACATGGTTGGTGTTATCAGCAAATGCATGATCTGCAACCACAACCGGCGGCTTCTGTCCCACAGGCAGAACCGGGGATGGGTCAATGCCGCGCACGGCATTGTACAAACTGCCACTGCGACTGCCGAACATAATATTCAGTTGTTCCATGGACAGATGGGCCACATGACCGGCACGGGTTAAATTGAATTCCCGAAAACGTTTCAGGTCTTCCCCTTCGATACCGGGGATAAGATGGACCGGCACGGGTTTCAGAAAGTCTTGTTCTTCACCGGCTCCGATGACATATTCACCGGCCGGCTTGACCATGCGTGTTGCCACTTTGGCGATCAGTTTGTTGGGAGCCACCGACCAGATGGGATCGAAACCCATATCCGCCCGCAACGCCTTGCGAATGCGCCACGCCACGTCAGGCGGCGGGCCGAACAGTTTTCCCGTTTTGGTGGCATCTACAAATAAATGTCCATTATGGTCGGTCATTTCAATCAACGGCGAAAAAGGCAGGGCATGTTTAACGAGCCGGGTCATTGCACGTTCGTAGCGGGCAGGATGGGGTGGTAATACAACGGCATCCCGGCAACAGCCAAGCGCCCGTCCCAGGGTCATGCCTTTACGCACGCCATTTTGATACGATTCTTCACTCATGTCATACACCGCCGCCCGCGCCTTGCCCCCCGGGGCAATGATCACCGGACGTTCCCGCAGCCGACTGTCCACCAGTCGTTCCACAGCCACGGCAAAATCGGCCACATTTATATGGATGATTGAACGTTCACGCATATCAAGTTAGTGTCCATCCATAAACGGCATCTTTCGGCCCCCGGCAGCGTTCTCGCTCGTTTTCAATCCTCGAAATAGCGCGCTATGCCTGCGGTTGAAAACTCGCTCGGGCCTTGCCGGAAACCAAAATCTACCATTTCTGGATGGACACTAGTTCGCTTAGCTCATCCCACTATATAGCGGGAGAATGTTGGAATATTGGAACACTGGCCCCAGTGAAATAGAAAAAAGTTCCAGAAGTATTCGGATAAAAAATTCCTACACGATCAAGTTTTGCTCCTTGAGCAGCTCTACCATCCTCTGGGCGTTTTCCGGCGCCTGGGCGCGGACATGATTGTTGAAAAAAATGATGCCCCTGCGAGCCCGTTTACTCATGGGTTCAATTTTATTTTGGATCCATTCGTGCAGTTCATCGTCGGAATAATTGTAATCAAATTGACGCTGCATGTTCCCCGAACGCCAGCCTTTGGCATTGCGACCGTGAAAGCGCACATAAAACAGATCCGGGTGGGTTACTATGTCCAAGGCCGGAAACAGGCCCGGCAGATCCGGTTCGTCGACGCTCACCAGGGTAACCCGGCGACGTTCCAATTCGGCAAACACACGATCATTAGCCCAGGACCGATGGCGGAACTCTATTGCCAGAGGCAGGCCGTCAAGTTTGTCGAGCAAGGCTGCCAGGTATTTGCGGTTGGGCGGCGTTCGGTGAAACCCGGGGGGCAGCTGGATCAACACGGCGATTAATTGCCCGGTCTGAATTAGCGGCGCCATACCCTCCCGGTAGTTAACCGCATGGTCCGGCCAGTTTTGGGTGTCGATTTCGTGAGTTAGGGTGCGAGTCAATTTGGCAGCGAATAAAAATTCCTGTGGAACTTGCCGGCGATGACGCTCAATGGCTTCAGCCCTGGGCATTTGATACCAGGTGTAGTTAAGTTCGGTGATGGGAAACTGCCGGGCATACAGAGACAACATGTTCCCCGACTTTGTGCCGGACGGGTAAAATCCCGCTTCGACCCACTCTGTATATGAAAAGCCGCTGGTGCCCACAAACAGACGACAGGCGTTGGGGGCTCGTTGCTCTTTAGTAATTATAGTGGCCATATTCTACCCCGAACAAGCCCAAACCAAACAGGATTGAAAATTGAAGATTGAAGATTGAATAATCGAGAAACCATATCAATATTTCATCAGGTTTTCCCCTTAAATATTCAATAGTCAATCGTCAATAGACAATTTCTCGGGTCCTCTCTGGACACCGATCACCTTGCCCTGGACCAGGACCTGGTTGAAATTGTAATGAACCGGCCTGTAAGCAGGATTTTCGGGACGCAGTTCAATCTGTTTTTCCCTGAGAAAAAAGCGCTTGACCGTTGCTTCTTCCTGATAGATCAGCGCAACCACAATTTCACCATTCTCAGCAAACTGGCGCGGCTCGCAAATAACCAGATCCCCATCTAAAATGGCCGCATCCTTCATGGAATCGCCGGTTACCCTGAGTGCAAACAGATTTGAACCCCGGTATATTGCCGCATCAACCACAACGCTGCCGCCCCACTCCTGCTGCGCGTACAAGGGTAATCCGGCGGCAATGTTCCCCACGATCGGCACCTCCCGCCATCGCATGATGCCGGCCGTTTCCCACGCGCGATTGAGCAGGTGGATCGTGCGGCTATAACGCCCGTCACGCTTGAGAATTCCTTTTTTCTCAAGCAGTTTTACAAGCTGAGATATCGCCGCATGGCTTACGCCCATATCGGCCGCCGCCTGCCGCAAGCTGGGCGCTTTTCCGGTTCGGGTTATCTCACGTTCCAGGTAACTGAAAAACCGTCGCTGTTTTTGTGTTAATTCAGACTGCATAAAACAAACCTCCTTGATTAAACGTCTCGGAAATTCTACAATTGATTGAAATTAAAGATTTTTTAATAGCCCCTGGTTTATGCCACTTCCATGGAATGATGGAATACTGGAATGCTGGAATATTGGGATAAGGGCGGAAATAAACCATTTTAATTGTAAAAAACTCCTTTCCTTCAGCTTGGTTCAGGACAAGCTCACCCATCATTCCATTATTCCAATTGGGGCGAAGCCCCTAAGTTCTATCCAATATTTTTTAAATTATCACAGCAAAATGTAAATGTCAATGTAAATATTAATGTGTAGTATGTGTTGATTGTCAGAAAAGCATGATGGATAAATCGAAGTTGTATGCAATCAGAGCCAAGCTCGGATCTGTCAGACTTACACAGGTTTTTTGAGGTGCATGATATTTTCACCTCCTGGATGGATATCTCAGAAATCATCAGGGTGAAAACGCTGTTCGCTTTCTCCAAAGTTTTGTTGCCTCTGAAACTTGCATAGCTCTACCTCCTTTTGGTTTGAGATTTATGGAAAAGCTTCCTGCCGCCTCCTTAGCTGTAAAACACCGGTTGGATAAACGCAAAAAAACTCAAGCGAATGACTTAAAGGACTCTTGAGGAGTCTGACCAAGGCATCGTGAATTTAAAACCGGCTTGGATCGGAACAAAATTGAACAATATATTGTGGCAGAGGGACGATCGGGGAAACATAATAATTCTCAATATTATTGCCAGGTACATTTTTAGTGTCACATCACTTTGAAATCATTAGATATTTGTCTTTTTTGCAAGGCAAGGTATCTTTTTACATGGCATACTTTAATCTTCCAATCAAACCTGCCACGATGTGACACATTTTTTCTGGCAATTTTATATTTACGTTCTTTTTTAATCTGTCAAGAGTCCGAGCTATATATTCTTTTAAGATTATTGACAAAAGGAGGAATAAAAATGGAAGCATTGAAATTTATTTCTAAATTATTTTTCATATTCTCAGTGGTTGCGTTTATGATAATGCCGGCTGTTGCATTTGCTGCCACCAGCGCTTCGGTGACATATCAGGTCAATAATCAATTTTATGAGGGGTATTACATTAGTCCTTCCTACCAGGCGCCTTTCGTGCTACTGATTCATGATCGGGATGGTTTGACAGATTATAAAGTCAAGCGTGCCAACATGCCTTTACCGTTTTTGGTGGAGACCGTTATCAGGGAACTGCCGACAAAAAATCCTGGAAGCGCTTTATGGAATTCCTTGCGGATACGTTGAAAAATTGAAATTAATGAATTGTGAGATCGGAGATGAAATCACAATTCCATTAGACAAATTTTTATTTTTTTGAAAGTTTGACCGGTTCGCGTCCGGGTGCGGAAATTCCGCGGCGTTCCAGCAGAGAGCCGTCCTGCCGGTAAAGATCGATCAACGCCTTAAGATAGTTGGTAAGGGCCTGCACCTCAGCGATCCGGCTGACCAACAGATCCCGTTGAGCTTGAGCCACCTGAAAGCTGGTCGATTTTCCTACTCGCAGTTTTTCGGTTTCGGTCCGGAGTTTTTCCTCATCGAACCTGCGGGTGACCGATGAGGCAGCAATCTGCTGCTTGGTACGGTTGACCTCAATGTAAGCGGTGCGGACGTCGACTTCCACAAGCTGTGAAAGATTTTCCAGAGCTTTTTGCGCCTGCTTCCGAGTCATCAGAGCTCGCCGGTGAAGGGCTTTTGCATCCCGATTATAAATCGGATAATTAAATTTGACTCCCGCCAAAGCGTCATAACTGTCTTCGTTGATATTATCAATAGAGTCGCCAAAGGAATTTGCATACCCGCTTTTACCTAGCGTAATGAAAAGATCCATTAAGGGCAGCAATCCGTTCCGGGTTTTGACAAGCTCCAGATCGTTGCGTAATATTTCCAACCGGGCCTCGTTTAAAATCGGACTGATGCGCATTGATACGGCCACATGAGGCTCAACGCCTTCCAGTTTTATTTCGGGCAAGGTCGGCTGATGGATTAAATCTACTTCCCGCTGCCAGATTCCGGGCCCCGCGGGATTAAGCAACCGCAGCAGCTGCAGGCGAATAGACTCCTTGTTGGCCCGTGCTTCGATGAGAGCCTGCTCCTGTGCCGCAACTTCGGCCTGAACAGCCGCCAATTCAGCTCTGGCCAGTCGGCCGACAGCGATCATGTCTTTGGTTTCGTTGAGTTGCTGACGGGCGACTTTCAGTGACTCCTCAACAATTTCGATCTGACGCATGGCCAGCGCATAGTCCCAGTAGGTGCGTTCCACCTCCGCCACCAGAAACTCGATAAAACCCCGCAATTCATACTCCGACATGCGCGTATCCAGGCGTGCCTGCTGCAGTCGGGCCAGATTCACGTCCGTTCCGTATCCTTTCAACAGCGCCTGGGTAACCGTCATACCCAAGCGGATCGAATAAAAGCTGTCATCGTAAAGAGACGAGTCATTTATTTGCGTGCCGGCTTCCAGAGCAAACCTCGTGCCGGTCGGGAAATATTGCTCCAGAGAAATAATGCCTTCGGCTGCATCTTTGGTGAAATCCTCAGTTTCAGATCCAGATCTTGCGAGATTTTCTCCTTTCACCCTGCCAGCAGAGACGTCCGCATTTGTTTCCGGATCAAAAACAGCTCTTTCCTGGTCCTCAAAAGTTTGCTGAATCGAGGGATTCAATCTTTGCACCACAAACGAGCGGTTGTTTTCAAGGCAAAGCAAAATGGCTTCGGTGATGGTGACTTTCAAAGGCCCCGGCGGTATCGTTCGTGCTGCAATCTCTTCGGGTTGCTCGATAGACTCCAAACGCATGAGCACCGATGTGTCAGCGGGCACATTCGGCCCTACCTCCGTTCGGACAATCCGTTCCGCGACCAACGTACAGGATACCGACACCAACAATAACCCGCAAACGGCAAAAAACCCCGGTAGATGATGATAACATCTTGCAAACATTATATCAAATCCTCACGAATCCCAATCTCGCCCGATGGCGGTTGGTTGGGTCTAATTTGTAGGTGTTTTTAAAACACGTTTGCTATACTATATAGTTTTTTGCTTTACGATGACAACAGAAAACTGCTTTAAACATATGATGCGTCTTTCTACATGCTTGACAGGGAAAAACAGCACTAACGGATCGCCATATAAATCCTTTCATCAACCATTTTTTCGTTGCAATATCAGCCCTAAAAGTGCACAATTCCCTCTGTCATGTCAAACTGCATATATTTTAGAAAAGCACCCATTTTAATGACAAGGGAAAAGGTGTTTTACTATGAAATCAGGCGGCCCTAAAGTTTTTATTCCGGCGGTTCTTCTAATTGGAGCAGCGGTGGGATCAGTCTGGGTAATTTTCGGTCAATTCCAGAGTCGGGACGGTTCGAACAAAAACGGTAAGACTTCACGACCGGTGCCGGTAGAAGTGGCTCAGATTCAGCGCAGGCCAATCGCGTTACAGCGAACATTTAGCGGTGAGTTGGAAGCCCTGGCCGAGTTTGTTGTTGCGCCGAAAGTAAGCGGCCGCGTGGAGCGTGTGATCGTGAATATCGGCGATACGGTAAAGCGGGGACGGGTTGTGGCCGAACTGGACAATGATGAGTATGTCCAGGCTGTAGCCCAGGCCCAGGCCGATCTGCTAGTGGCCAGGGCAAAACTGTCCGAGGCAAAGAGCGCCCTGGAAATTGCCAATCGCGAGTTTAAACGCACCGAGTCACTTTTAAAGCGGGGCATCGCATCCGATTCTGAATTCGATGCTGCCAGGCAGGATCAACTGGCAAAGCAGGCTCAACTTAAAGTCGCTGCGGCCCAGGTAACGAAGGCCGAATCATCGCTGGAAACCGCAAATATTCGGCTCGGCTACACCAAGGTAACAGCAGGCTGGACCGGTGGTGGCGAGCATCGCGTTGTGGCTGAGCGCTATGTGGATGAAGGCCAGACCGTAGCCGCCAACGCGCCCCTGCTTTTGATCGTCGAGCTTCATCCCATCGTCGGGGTGTTTTTCGTCACCGAGAGAGACTACGCATACCTGAAACCCGGACAGCTCGTTTCGTTAACAACGGACGCCTATCCTGGCGATCAGTATACGGGCCGCATCGATCGCATTGCCCCCGTTTTCCGCAAGTCCACCCGGCAGGCGCGGATCGAAATGACCATTGACAACCCACAGCATCGACTTAAACCCGGCATGTTCATCAGGGCCACAGTGGTATTAGCCCAGGTGCCGGAGGCCACCATCGTCCCGGAACAAGCGTTGACCATCCGTGATGACAAGAGCGGTGTTTTCATCGTTAGTGAGGATGAACGATCGGTAGCCTGGCGCGAAGTAAAAGTGGGCATTCGCGAAGGCGACCGGGTGCAGGTGGAAGGCGAGGGGCTGTCCGGTCGGGTCGTAACCCTGGGGCAGCAACTGGTAGACGACGGCTCTCCAATCACGATTCCTGCCGAGCAGAACAAAACCGCTGCCGGTCGCGAAAAGGTTAACCCCCAATGAATCTCCCGAGTTTCAGCGTCAAACGCCCGATTTTCACGACAATGGTGACCCTGATTTTGGTTATCCTCGGAGCCGTCTCTCTGAGCAGGCTGCAGATTGACATGTTGCCCAACATCGAACTGCCGACGCTGAGCATCCGAACGAATTATGAAGGTGCCAGTCCCGAGGTCATGGAGCGTCTGGTGACTCAGATTATTGAAGAGATCGTGGCCACGGTGCCCGGGGTAGAGGAAATCACGTCATCATCCTCAGAGGGACGAAGCACGGTTCGGGTCAGTTTCGTGTGGGGCACGGAAATCGACACTGCAGCGATTGATGTTCAGGGCAAACTCGAAGACGAGATCAACGAGTTGCCGGATGATATCGTCAGGCCCCGCATCCGAAAATTCGACATCGCTAGTTTTCCGGTAGTCCTGTTGGGAATTTCCAGCAATCTCGATCCAGTGGAACTCACGGAACTGATCGAAGTCCAGATCCGTTACCGCTTTGCCCGCATTCCGGGTGTTGCGCAGGTTGACGTTTGGGGAGGCTTCAACCGAGAGGTCCGGATCGAACTGGATATTGACCGGATCAAGGCCGTGGGTCTGCCTCTGGACCGGGTGCTCGAGGCCATTCGCGACGCCAACCTCGATCTTCCGGCGGGCAAGATCGAACAGGGACGTTATGAGGTCACGCTGCGCGCACCGGCCGAGTTTATCAACCTCTATCAGATTCGAGACACGGTCATCGTCCAGCGTGACGGTGCCGCCATAACGCTGGGTCAAATCGCCGAGGTCAAAGACACCTATGAGAAGCTGACGCGCATTGTACGCGTTAACGGTGGGCGCGGACTTCGAGTGGCTATTCGCAAACAGGCCAATGCAAATACGGTCGAAGTGTCTAAACGCATCCTGGCTGAAATTGAAGCGGTCAACCAGGCCTTTCCTCAGATCAACGTTGTTCCGATCATCAACCAGGGCAATTTCATCGAGCGGTCAATAGCCAACGTTGCCCGCTCGGTACTTTACGGGGGCGGGCTGGCAATTGTGGTTTTGCTCTTTTTCCTTCGCAACATCCGAAGCACGCTGGTGATTTCCCTGTCGATTCCGATCTCAATCGTGACCACTTTTGCGTTAATATTCTTCGGGGGATTCACGCTCAACCTGATGACCCTGGGCGGGCTAGCCCTGGGGGTGGGCATGATGGTCGACAGTTCCATCGTCGTGCTCGAAAACATTTTTCGCCGTCGCAGTGAGAATGGCGAAGCGCCGGAGGAAGCATCGGTGGAAGGTGCCCAGGAGGTCGGGACGGCAATCATCGCCAGCACTATAACCACGCTGGTAATTTTTCTGCCGTTGATTTTCGTCCGCGGCGTCTCGGGTATCCTCTTTAAGGAGTTGGCGTATGTGATCATTTTTGCACTGATCTGTTCGCTGACGGTGGCACTGAGTCTGGTGCCCATGCTGGCGTCCAGGCTCCTGACGTCAAGCCAACAGCGGCCCAAGGAGCCGGCATCTCGAATGAACCGCTGGGCCGCCGCTACCAATTCCGTCTTTTCGGGTATAGAAAACGCATATCTGGATTTGTTGCGTTGGGTCTTGTACCATCGCATGGTCACCGTCTTTGCGGCTGCTGCAGTGCTCGGCGCAAGTCTGCTGCTCTTGCCCCTGATCGGCAGTGAATTTTTGCCCCCTAGTGATGAGGGTGAGGTTCGTGTAACCGGTGAGATGGAAATCGGTACCCGGCTTGAGCTGGTCGATCGACAGACACGCATAATAGAGCAGATCATTCAACCGGCCGTGCCCGAGGCAGTGGCATCGGTGGTTAGTGTCGGCGCCTCCGGCTGGCGGGCTGACGCGGGCTCAGAGGGTGAAATACGCATGTCTCTGCTTCCGGCCGCCCAACGCAAACGCTCCAATGTAGAAATCGCCCAAGATCTTCGGCGCCGTTTGGACGGCAGGGTCCCCGGAATGGAGATCCGAACCCGAGCACCGCAGGGTCAGTTTTTACTTGAACGGCTCCTGGGCGGTGACGAGGGGCTGACCATCGAGATCCGCGGCTACGATCTTGCTACGCTCGATGCTCTTTCTGGGAGGGTTGCGAAGTTGATTGTGGATGTGCCGGGCATCACGGACGTTCAGAGCAGTCTCGAAGCCGGTATACCCCAGCAGGAAATCCGCGTGAACCGTGATAAAGTCGCGGATCTCGGTCTGAGCGTTCGCGACGTTACCCAGCTCCTGCAAACCGCGGTGGCCGGTTCCAAAGCCGGCGAATACCGAACCGGGGGCAATTCCTATCGTATTCTGGTGCAGCTCAAGGATGCTGAGAAACGCTCCTTAGACGAAATTCTCAACCTTACGCTGACAACTGCATCCGGTGAAAAGGTGGCGCTGCGTAATGTCGTCACGTCCGAACCAAGCCGCGGTCCGATTCTGATCGACCGCAAAGACCAGCAGCGAATGGTGACGGTTCGCGCCAACGTCGCGGGGCGCGATCTGGGATCTGTGGCCCTTGACGTACAGGCTCTGTTAGATCAAATTCTACACCCCGTTAGCTATGATCTGACGGTCGCCGGTAATTTCGAAGAACAGCAAAAGGCCTCCAGGGAACTGGTCATCTCACTCGTTCTGGCTTTGGTCCTCGTATATATGGTGCTGGCCTGTCAATATGAATCGTTACGGGATCCGCTGGTCGTCATGTTTTCCGTTCCTTTGGCGGCGGTAGGCGTGCTGGTGACTTTGTTTATTACGACAACGACGCTGAATGTGCAGTCTTACATCGGATGCATTATGCTGGGGGGGATCGTAGTTAACAACGCGATTCTTTTGGTGGACCAGACCGGTCGATTGGTTCACGACGGGATGCGCACACGCGATGCCCTGACCGAGGCCGGTCGTCGCAGATTGCGGCCGATTCTGATGACGACATTGACCACCATCCTCGCCCTACTGCCGCTGGCACTCGGCATCGGCGAAGGATCTGACGCCCAGGCTCCTTTGGCACGGGCAGTTATAGGAGGCCTCACTGGATCCACGCTGATAACGTTGGTACTTATCCCGACTGTCTATTCATTGTTTCATCCCGACCCGAGATAGAATAGCTCAGTCAACCATAGGTTTACTAAATAGAAATTTTGGTTAATGTAACCCAAAAGATTGCAAATGAATGGATAACGGCTATACTTGCGCAATCGGTATTATTTTTGGATAGTTCTGGTAATCTGAAATAGATCGCCTACTGAAAAAGTGTGGATACTATATATCCAGTGAAAAAAGCTAAAAGTACCAATACCTCCAACTTTATCCTGGCGCCATAAATCCCTTAATGCATTTGATACGTCATGAGTGCCACACTTGGATAAATCCTCATTTTTAAGGCTGGATTGAGGCAGAAAAAAATCAACATATTATGGTCTTAGTCTTAACTGGTCAGCCGACTTTTGTGACGCCTGCCTTGTTGATGAATGAGGGCGATCCTGCAAGTGGTAAATATTGGGGATTCAAATCATCACCACAATTCCTATTAAATCCGCTATGAATCATAGAATAAGAAAAGAATGAGGGTCGGGCCACGGTAACAATCTATAATACCAGCAAAAAAGGACTGAAACAGGCCCTAAAATCGTCTTAAACCACTCTTTTTGGCCCCAAAAATGATCTTTTAAGCTATATAGTGTATGACCGAAAACCCTGATTTTTCGGTCATACAATTTATTTTTTTACTTTATGATATTGATTTAATTGTCACTTAGGGAGAACACCATGATAAAGCAGACCTCATTACATCTATTAAAGAGGAAGCTGAGAAGGTGGTAAACTTATTCTTCAATGAAATGGCTGAAAAAAAAGATTGACTTTTATGTTTATTTGGAGATAAGCTCCAAATATGAAGCAACCTAACCCGCCCATACCCCGACCGCGGCTATTGGACCGCACCCTTCAATATATAGAAGAAGCGCCGGTTACCGTGCTGCTGGGCGCCCGCCAAACCGGGAAAACCACCCTTTCGCAAATGGTGGCACGCGCTGTTATCAAAAACAGAGGTATGAACGTCCATACGTTCGACCTTGAGCGCGCCGCATCACGCGCCGCGCTTTCAACCCCGGAAATTACGCTCGAAGGTTTAAAGGGCCTGATCACCATCGACGAAATCCAGCGGGTACCGCAGCTTTTTGAAACATTGCGTCCGCTGGCCGACAGGCCGGAAACGCCCACTCGTTTCCTGGTGTTGGGCAGTGCCTCACCGGGGCTTGTGCGTGGCGTGTCCGAATCTTTGGCCGGTAGATCTCTTTTTATAGCGGTCCCCGGTTTTTCACTGGAAGAAGTCGGTGTGGAAGCCCAGGATCAACTTTGGGTTCGCGGCCAATTCCCCCGGTCCTGGCTGGCAGAATCAGAATCAGCAAGTAATCGTTGGCGTGAGGCGTTTATCGCTACTTTTCTGGAGCGGGATATTCCGCAATTAGGAATTCGTGTGCCGTCTGAAAGTTTACGCCGGTTTTGGACAATGCTGGCCCATTATCACGGTCAGGTGTGGAATGCTTCTGAACTGGCCCGATCCATCGGAGCATCTTCCAAGACGACCCTGCACTACCGCGATATTCTCGCCGGCGGATATGTATTGCGTGTACTGCCGCCGTGGTTCGAAAATCTAAAAAAACGACAGCTTAAATCACCGAAGATTTATATCCGCGACAGTGGAATGCTGCACGCCTTGCTGAGAATTCCGGATATGGCGAGCTTACGGTCACACCCGCAATACGGCGCGTCTTGGGAAGGATTTGCCCTTGAACAAATCTTAGCATTATTCGGAGGCGAGCACGCGTATTTCTGGGGCACACAGCAAGGGGCGGAGTTGGACCTTTTGCTCTTTGTGGGCAAAGAGCGGTGGGGATTTGAATTCAAATGCAACGATGCCCCGTCAATGACCAAATCGATCCATGTTGCAATTCAGGATTTGGGGCTGGAACGAGTCTTTATTGTTTATCCCGGCAAACAGAGGTATCGGATTCATGAAAAGGTGGAGGTCATTCCTTTGACAGAATGCATTCATCAGAGGGACTTAGGGCTCGCTCAAAAATAACTTCACAATTTCGAATCTTGGCTTCAGGCTATCTTTGGCCGCTGCTCAATCGCGAAGGCGGCAAAAGTGCCACGGCCGGTTGGGACGCCGATCCATCATTTTCCAATTAATCGTATTCTTGAAGTCGGGAGAGATCGGCCTTGTCCTGGGGGCGATTGGAGATCTTTTTGGATTTGATTAAATTTTCCCGATCTATGAAATTCACGATTTGTCGGCCATAAGACCCTTGGACACGGTTTTGCCAGATCTCGTTAAAGTCCAAGCCTTGAATCGATGTAATGATGTCTATACTTACCGGTTCATATCCAAGCTGGACAATATTTCCCCCGGTGGAAAAGGCTTCGGCATTCAAGTTTAACGAGCTGAATCCAAACTCATCTGAAGCCAACAATAATTTTTCGGCATTTTCGGTGCTGGCTTGAACCCAGATATCAATGTCTTTGGTATATCGGGGCTCGGCATGAAACGCCAAAGCAAAGGCGTCGACAATGCAATACTGGACGTCATGCTTGTTTAATAATTCTAAAAACTCTTCGTAATCTTTTTCTGTTTCCACGAAAGTTTATCCCGGATGATTTAAAAAACGCTTCACGAAGAACTTGAACAGTTTCAAGACGTTGGGAGGCAGAGAATTTTTTGTAATACTCTTTTTCAAAACGCCTGGCATCATCAAAAGAGCCTGCTTTGTTTACCCATATTTTTTTCATAACCTATTCATAACATTAAATAATTTAAAAATCAACACTCACCTGTCGGTATTTAAAACTGTAAAAAATAAAAAGCGAAGTCACCCTACGCGGTGGTTTATAATACTATTTCCCTACAATGATCCAACAACGGTGCAAAGACCTCCTCTGAAATTTTTTCAAATTCATCATCAAGGGGATCGGTTCTGCCGAAGCAACGCTCGAAATATGGATCTTCCGACTCTCCCCGTGCAAAATCGTTTCCGGTCCATTTGTTTTTGGCAAAGTTTAATGCCGCCGATAGGGTCTGATGCTTCAGCAGAAGATGGCGAGCATATTCAAAGGAGGATTCGGGAAAAAAATGTAACGGCTCTGACATGCCCTTCCAGAAAAGTTCAAGAAGATCGTTTAGAATATCTGTGGAGTTTGAAACCGGGGCAAATTCCCAGGAAACATCTTTGCACAAAAGAAAGCTTTTAACCGGTCGTTTTCCTTCAACAAGAACGCAAAGGATAACATGATTAACCCATGCTTTTAATAGGTATTTAGGTTTTGCTTTTACATATCGAATCTGGATCAGCCCCTGTTCATAAACATCCGTAAGGCGGCCGCAAAGATTAAACCCCGCAACATTAATGTCAACATTTTGATCCTCCAGGCGGTTGCCGGTGATGTGATCTTCAATTTTCCGGACAAAACCTTCAGCATCCAGACTCATTTCATTATAGACCAATTTTCCCACATTTCCGTGAGGAAGTTGTCCGGAGGCCTTTTTCACAGGAAAAAAATTTTTGAGCTCTGATCCGGACAGCCTGTGTAACACCATTTCCTGCTCGAGCACATATTTTTCCAGATGCCCCAGATTGAAATTTTCTCTTTCATCGTAACCATCTGCCGTCTCATGCAAATATATGCCCAGACGCTTTTCAAGGAGAAATTTGGCCGGGTTGCTGAAGAAGGCACTGAAGTCTTTTATATCAAGATGTTTCCATTCACGGGACGGATCGGGTAGCTTGTTCGAAATCAAACCGGGAATATCTTTGTGTTCATACCTGCTGCGACTGGCTGCAAAATTTTCCCGGGAATAGCTGAACAGTTTTCCGCCGGTCTTAAAATATTCCGGTGAAAAGGCCTGAAGTCTATGCAATGTTGTGATCTGATCTTCTGAAAGCCCGAATCCTTCCTTAATATAATCAATAAGTTCGCTCACAAGAACAGACGGGGCAATCCGTGTGTTGTCACGGATGCTCTGCCCCACATAGCTGATATAAAATTTACTTCTGGCCGAGATAATGGCTTCCAGGAAAAGATACTTGTCGTCATTTCGCCGTGACCGGTCGCCGATCCTCGGATTTTTTGCCATCAGATCAAAGCTTAAGGTTTTTGATTCACGCGGGAAAGCATCCATGTTCATACCCACAAGACATATGACTTTAAAAGGGATGCTTCTCATGGGGAGCATTGCGCAAAAGGTTACACCGCTTGAGATAAAACCGGTTCCAAAATTTACAGATTCAAGAAGATTCTCCAAAAAGGGTTTGACCACTTCAATTTCGATTGGCCGATCAAATCCGGATAATTCTTCTGCCTGTGACATCTCATCCAGAATCCGCCGCAAAACCTGTATTTCCCCTTCTGAATCCTCATCCGGCGCGAAAAACTCCTCTAAAATTTCAACAAGCTTCACGTGCCAGTCACTTAATGTTCGAGGCGGGTCAAGGGAGCCGATGCAGGTAAAAACCCGGTCTAAGAAGTTCAGAAATTTCCCCAGTATCTTTACTTCTCCCCCTTCAACTTGGTCATAAGGGAGTATCCCTGAGAACAGTTTACGGTCCAGGCCCGGCATGGCATACCCCAAAATCAGCCTTTCGATTCCGGCTTTCCATGTATTCTCAGAAAAAGCGGGAAGCCCAAGTTCACGACGAAAATCAGCATCGATTCCCCACCGGATATTTGTTTCTTTAATCCAGCGTTCTGCAATTTCAATGTCCGACTCCGTCAGACCGAATTGCTTTTTTATCCCCGCAGATTCCAGCAACGCCATAACACGGGTTGTGCCGAGCCTGCTGCCTTTGAGATCGAGTATGGACATAAATCCTTCGATGATACGGCTCTCTTTTCTTAATCCCCGGTCCGCAATGGTGAAAGGAATCCGGATAGCTTCATCTGTCTGTGCATCAAACACCGCCTGTATGAATGGTGCATAGGATTCTATATCAGGGGCCATCACCACAATATCTTTGGGCAGAAGATCAGGATTTTCTTCAAACATGGCAAGGAGACTATCATGGAGTACTTCGATCTCCCGCATGGGACTGTGGCAGGAATGAATCTGAATTGAAGTGTCAACATCCTGTTGCATGGTGTCAGTGTTAGGTGATGGGGAAGAAATATCGCTGGGTTCAAGGTCGGGAACTGAATCTTGGGAGTAAAATTTTCTGTCCTTTAAATTGTGAATATCCCACTGGATTTTAGAAAGCATATTATGCTCGTCCGGATCCTTGAATTGTTCGAACATCTGGCAATCGATCCCGCTGATCATTGAAAAGAAATTTCTCCCCAAAGTCCCCATTGAAGCCAGGAGCCGGTTCCCCTCTTCCAAGTAGAGTTCCTCCGTGATCCCCGTTGATGTTATATATTTTCTCTGAATCTCTTTTATTTGCCTGGGGGAAACAATCTCCGCCCAGTATTCCCTGCATATATTCATCAGAAAAAGATTCACCTGAGAAATCCTGGATATTTCAATAAACGTTTCCAGATGAAACGGGGGCAAATAGGATATTCCGAATATGGATATACGATCGGGAAAATTTCCTATTTCATGGGGTTGTTTTTTGATCTTTTGAAGAAGGGTCTTTCGCATTCGCGCTCGATGCAAGTTTTCTTTTCCGGATGAAATTTCTCTCCAGAGTTGTGCCTGCCAGTGGTCTTCCTTGCCTTTTTCCCATCTAAAAATCATTTCCGGCCGGAAAACAAGATACTGGTCAAACAGATCGGCTATTTTTTGCGAAATCTGAAACAGCTTAATCCCATTTTTATCATCAACCATATATCTTTTCAGGCTTTCATAACCCGGGAAATGAATGGATGACTTCAAGACATTCATGATCTTGAAGGTCATTGCAACCGGATCAAAAGGGGAGTCTTCCGGCAAATCAGGAATTATTTTTTTAACAATTTCCTGTAAAAACAGGTTGGGAAAAAGAAAAGAACAGTTGGCGCAAATACCATTGTGCCCGGCGATCTCCATGGAAACCCAGCGCTCCATTCCCCTGCTCTGAACAACGATAATCTCCGGGACAAGCGGAGAAGGGAGTGGATCTCTGACAATCCGTGCCAGTTGTTCGGCAAGGATCTCCATATGGTTGCTGGTATATATGGTAAGGTCGTGCATGGAAGCCTCCGACTCGTGAAAAATTCAAATATTACAGTGATTGATTTTTAATTTATCACCTTTAAGTAAGGATTGTAAAGAGTACAAACCGGACATGTTGTTGTAAAGCAAGGTTTCTGAGCATGAATAGTATTGTATATATGGCGCCACCCTAAGGGTAAACGCATTTGAATCCCAATACAGGGAGAACGCTCCACGATGGCGTGTATCTCTTTCCAACCGACTGAAACTGAAAAAGATGAACATCGAACATCGAACGTCCAACATCGAACGTTGAATGGGAAAAGATGAAGAAACAGAAATAGCTGTTGAATGTTCGGTATTGGATATTTGTTTTTCATTCGATTTTAGAATAATTTGAGGAGCGGAGCGACATCATTATTCGACGTTGGACGTTCGATGTTCGATGTTGGACGTTCATCTTTAGTTCTTTTCTCAGGTAAACGCATTTGAATCCCAATACAGGAAGAACGCTCCATGCCGTCGCTACGCTAGACCGAAATCAAATGCGATTACCCTGATTCTATAATTTTATTGACTTTTTTGTTATTTTTTAATTAGTTAAATATTTATGTTCAGGTGCTCGTATGAGTTTAATAGGGAACCCCGTGAAATTCGGGGACGGGCCCGCCGCTGTAACCCCGCCTTTTTCTGATTACAGTTAGAAAAAGGAACCCTTTTTGCCTTAGTGTGCCACTGTTCGTGTATGGATGGGAAGGCCGCTAAAAGGGCGGGGAAGTCAGAAGACCTGTCTGAACCTAAAAGCCAAACTATCGTGAGCTGAGTTTTGCTTTAAAAATCTTGAGGATAAAAAGGGAAATCCCCGGATTGATTTAATTTCGGTCCGGGTTTTTTTTGAGTAAAAGCATAATGAAAAATAAATCCAGGGTAATCCTCTTAATGATGATGGCATTCCTTTTTACTGCCATGGGTATGCCATCTGATGCAAGAATCGTAACGGATCAGCTGGGACGTCAGGTAACGGTTTCGGATAAACCTCAACGGGTTGTGGCCCTGGCCCCGAGTATCACGGAAATCATTTACGCCCTGGGTCAAGAAAATCTTTTAAAAGGGGTAACCCTATATAGCGACTTTCCCCCTGCAGCCGTGAGGCTCCCCAAAGTGGGCTCTTATGTACAGCTCAATTTGGAAAAAATAGTGGCGTTAAAACCTGATCTTTGTATCGCTATCAAGGATGGCAATCCAAGGGTGGTCGCCCGCCGTCTGGAATCTCTTAAAATACCCGTATATGCGGTAAACCCCAGGAATCTGGAAACGGTCATGCAAACCGTTCTGGAAATCGGTAACCTTCTGAATGCCAACCAACGGGCCGACCTTCTCGTGCAACACATGTGGTCCCGGGTTCTTAAAGTTAAGTCCCTGGTGGCAAAAGCCGGATACCGTCCTCGGGTCTTTTTCCAGATTGGAATTACTCCCATTGTTTCCATTGGAACCCATACCTTTATCCACGAACTCATCGTTCTTGCCGGTGGGAAAAACCTGGCCCAAGGGCCGGTTGCCTATCCGCGGTTCAGCCGGGAACAGGTTCTGGCGCTTTCCCCGGAAGTCTTCATTATCACTTCCATGGCACGCACCGCGGTATTTGAGCAGGTCAAGGCGGAATGGAGCCGCTGGCCGGATATGCCTGCAATTCGAGATCATCGTATTTTTCTTGAAGACTCCAATTTTTTTGATCGCCCCACCCCCAGGTTGGTGGACGGTCTTGAGTTGCTGGTCAAACTGATACATCCCGAACTTTTTGATGAAACGCAGTGAATACTAAAACACCATTTCTCCTAAAACGACTGTCGGTTATTTCGTTATCTCTTGCACTTGTGTTGCTTATAGCAATGTTTCTGGGGATTTCCATGGGATCGACCACCAGTGGAATCAAGGTGGTTTTTCAAAGTTTGCTTAAAGCAAGAGAATCTGATCCCATGCTGGATACAATCATCTGGCAGATTCGTTTTCCACGGGTTCTGCTGGCAACCCTGGTGGGTGCGGCCCTTTCTCTGGGAGGTCTTGTTTTTCAAGCTCTGCTGCGCAATCCGCTGGCTGAGCCATACATCCTTGGAATTTCAGGAGGGTCGGCCATCGGAGCCATCATCGGAATCCTGATAGGATTCTCCAAGTTTCCCGGGGTAAGCCTCACGGCCTTTGCCGGAAGTATCGCTATACTTCTGCTAATTCTTGTCATGTCCTCAGGACAGACCATTCTTAAAAAAGATGCACTCCTTCTTTCAGGCGTTATGGTAAACGCTTTCTGTGCGGCAGTCATCATGTTTCTCGTTTCTATGACCCAGGACTCCAGGCTTCATAATATTATTTTCTGGCTTATGGGTGACCTTTCAATGATCGATATCGGCCATGTGGGAATACTTGCTGCAATACTTTGCCCCTGTTTTATCCTGATTTTCTGGCTTTCCAATTCAATGAATCTGCTGCTGATGGGCAAGGAAATGGCACAAACCCTGGGAGTAAATATAAAGTCGGTAACCGTTATCCTGCTGGTGACGACTTCATTTATGGTCAGCGCAACGGTTTCTTACTGCGGGCTTGTCGGTTTTGTAGGACTTGTTATACCGCATCTTCTTCGACTTGTTTTCGGGCCGGACCACCGGGTGCTTGTTCCGGCATGTGTTCTTGGCGGAGGCGCCTACCTTGTTTCTTGCGATGTCCTGGCAAGGGTTCTTCCGAAACAGGGCGAGATGCCCGCAGGGGTCATTACCGCAATGATCGGTGCGCCCCTTTTTATTTTTTTATTAAAAAAAACCCGGCGATAATATGGCGATAGATGTTAAAAATCTGAATTATTATTATGGAGATTTTCCGGCTTTGAAAAATGTTACCTTTTCTGTGGCAACGGGTAATTTTTTCATCATCATAGGTCCAAACGGTTCCGGAAAAACCACATTACTGAAAGTGATGGCCGGGATCTTGAAATCTCAAGCCGATCAACTGGAAATACTGAACCGTCCTGTTGATCACTATAGCCGCAAGGCTCTGGCACGAACCATTGCTTTTGTCCCTCAGATGATACCGGTCGATTTCCCTTTTACGGTAACCGAGATTGTACTTATGGGTCGATCCCCCTATCTCGGCATGCTGGGACTCGAACAAGAAAAAGATTTGAAAATTGCAACGCAAGCGCTCGCTTTTACCGGCCTAGAACATCTGGCACATCGGAAATTAGACCAGTTAAGCGGCGGGGAACAGCAGCGGGTTTTTGTTGCAAAAGCCATTTGTCAGGAACCCGAAATTATTCTTCTGGATGAGCCCACTGCTTCTCTGGACCTTGCCCACCAGGTCCGGCTCATGGATTTAATGGAAAAATTAAAAAATGAAAGGGGAATTACAGTGGTTATGGTTTCCCATGACGTAAATCTGGCGGCAATGTACGGCGATCGATTACTTTTACTCAATAAGGGGGAAATGGTGCGGTTGGGGGATCCAAGAGAGGTTCTCACATTCCAAACGTTGGAACAAGTTTATGGCTGCACACTTTTGGTGGATGAGAGCCCTCTCGGTAAAACTCCGCGAGTGACTCCGGTACCCCGAAAATTTATAAATAGTGCCTGAACGAAAACTGTCTTTTCCGCCAATATCTGCGTCAGACTCAAATTTTAATCCTCGAAATACTACCCGTATTCCTGTGGTTAAAATTTTCGTCTTCCTTGATCTTAACGAAAAATCCTAGTTTTCGCTCGGGCACTAAATAAAAGCATGTAATGACGGAAGGTTAAAAATGATCTTATGAACCGATTTCCAAGTAATTTTATAGGAAGAGAGGGTTTAGGTAGAAATGGAAAAAGATGAACTTCGAGCAAAAATCTATTCAAAGATAGACGAGATTCCAACACTTCCCGTAGTCATTCCTAAGCTTTTAACATTGATGGAAAGCGACAAGACTGATGCCGCTGACATCGCCGATGTAATTTACCGTGATCCTGCTCTTACGTCAAAAATTCTGAAAGTCGCAAATTCTGCCTATTACGGTTTTTCAAAGGGAATATCAAGTCTTGAAAAAGCGGTGCCTCTGCTCGGTTTTAACATGGTCCAATCCCTGGCGTTATCCATCGGTGTCTTACGCAGCTTTCCCGCCGGGAAAAAATCGACCCATTTTTCACAACAGGATTTATGGATACACAGCTTAGCTGTGGCCACGGTTATGAAAGAACTGGGTAAAAGATTTGGTAAGGGAGATGACCGGGAATATCTTTTTATCATCGGTCTTCTTCACGATATCGGCAAAATTGTTCTGGATCAGTATTTTGGAGAACTTTTTCATCGTGCCTTAGAAGAATTTCATAATTTGGGAAATATCGAACTTCACCGAGCAGAAACTAGAAAAATCGGCGTTGATCATGGTGAGGTTGGTGCAATGCTTTTAACACGATGGAAATTTCCTGATAAAATTTGTAATGCCATCGCCGTTCATCATCGATCAGAAATTCCGGAAGGAACAAATTCCGAGGATGTTGCCATGCTGCGAATTGCCGACGTCCTGGCCCATGAACTTTCTCTGGAAGAGGGAGAAAATCCCATGCCTCCCGAGATTCATGATGCTGATCTTAACATCTTTGAAATGGGTGAAAATCAACTGGAAGATATTAGAGCTTATTTATTAGACCTTAAAGATGGAATCTATGACTTTTACAGATCTATGAGTTGACGATTTCTTCTTCCTTCCTGAAAGGTTCCAGCCACACCACATCATAAGGAAGCAGTGTAATACAAAGCTTTTGATCTTCGGTCATCCACTCCACCCCGCTTACAAGATCATACCAACGGTTTTCACCGGTGCCAAGCTGAGAAAGAGGAACCTCTATCCGGCAGACTTTGTTAGTGACATTGGTCAGGGTAAGAATAGACTGGTCACCTTCAGGAGAAATTCTTAAAACCGAAAATATATCGGAGGATGCCATTAAAACATGTTGATCCCCATTCGGATGGAAGGCACGTTTCTTTGTTCGGATGGCAATAAGCCTTCCGAACTCCCGGCTGATACGTGAGAGTTTTGAAAGAGGATCCTGCAGCGCTTCGGTAATCGCCCTGCCGTCGATCACCTTGCGGTTGATATCCCGTTTTGATTTCGTGGCCAGGACGGCCTCGATATCATTTTGAGTTCCAATCAGGCTGTGCATGTAAATTCCCGGAACGCCCTGAATAACCAGGGCAATTATCCTGGAAGCAACAAACCGTTTAACCTGAAAAGCGATATCCTCTTCGCTGTGCTCGTGATTAAGTGCGCTGAACCAGGTTATGTTGATCTCGTAAGGGACTTCATTTCCGTCTTCTCCGGTCTTGTAAGAAATGAGTCCGCCGTGATCTTCCGTCTTCTTAATAATGAAATCGATTTCTTCCTGCGGAAGGATGTTCTTGACCGCCATAACTCCTATACCATCATGGGAGTCTAAAAAATTGAAGAAGCAAGTTGTTTTGGAAGGTGTCTTCAGATCTGCCGCCCACCTGGAAAGGACTGTGGTATCCTCTGAATAGAATGTATACAACACAAGAGGGGGTAAGGCGAAATTGTATACCATTTGTGCTTCATCTCGACCATTACCGAAATATGAAATGTTTTCTTCATGGGGAACATTGGTTTCTGTTATCAAAGCCACACCGGGTGCCACAACATTCAAAATGTCACGAAAGATTTTAACGATTTCATGGGTCTGCTCCAGATGAACACACCGGGTCCCGGGTTCCGCCCACAGATAGGTTACCGCATCCAGACGAATAATTTCTGCTCCGTAACGCACATACATAAGCAGGATCTCGGCAACCCGCATAAGGACGTCGGGATTAGAATAATTGAGATCGATCTGATCAGCAGAAAATGTGGTCCAGACATGGCGTGTACCATTGATGGTCTTGTACTCCGAAAGGATGTCAGAGGTTCGAGGACGGAAGATCATACTGCGTTGCTCTGTCGTGAGTTCAGCTGGAGACGAAAAATGTATAAAAAAATCCCAGTAATAGGGATTGCCGTTCAAAAATTCCTGAAACCAGCGGCTTTTGGCTGAAATATGGTTGATGACCCCGTCAAACATGAGCTGGTAATGATGTTGCAGTTCAGCAATGTCATCCCAGGTCCCCAGATTAGGATCCACTGTTTCAAAGTCTATGATAGAAAACCCTCTGTCCGAAGAGTACGGAAAGAAGGGGAGTATATGGATGGTATTGATCGTCCCCTCCAGATATGTATCACAGAATTTAGCCAGCGTAGCCAGGGGAGAACGCTCTTCACCGCGTAAAAGGTCACCGTATGTGATAAGAATGATATCCTTTTCAGTAAACCGCTCTTCAGGATCGAGCCCGCTTTCTATTTCGATCATTTCCAGAGCTTTATGTGCATAATAGACATCAATGATTCGTTCCAGTTCGGGCATATAGGCCTTTGCAACGGTTTCCCCGTAAATAAAAGCCAGCCTGGCGAATATACGATCTCTGGTTTCTGATGGAATTTTTAAAACAGGCCTTGAATAATCCGGTTCTTCATTATGGGCGATTTTGGTGGTCTCAAAGCCTTTTCCAAGACAGGTCATTTTGCGGGTCCTCGTAGCAAAGTCATCTTTTAGATTTGTGTACGAAACCGTCAACGTTGCTCATCTATTATATCGACAATTATTATGAAAACTTAAGGAACGAGTGAGTTGGCTTCGCTCAACTTAGATAATATTTTTCTTGACGTAGCTGTCTTATTTAGTCTAAATAGTCTTTGTTTTGTTCAGATGCTCGCTTTGAGCTTAATAGGGAACCCCGTTTTAATCGGGGACGGGCCCGCCGCTGTAGTCGGGGACGAACGCCGTTTAAATCCACTGGAAATTGTCATAGTCTCTGTTATTTGTCTTAACCAATAACAAAACGACCAATGACACCGGGTGTGTTATTCACATCAGGTCCGGGAAGGTACGGTTAGTAGAAAGATCCGAGAGTCAGAAGACCTGTCTGAACTTAAAGGCGAAATCATCGTGGCTGAGATTCGCCGCAAGATCTTGAGGATAAAAAAGGGAAATCCCCGGATCGATTTTAAATCGGTCCGGGGATTTTTTTTGGTTTTTTTAAAGGGAAGGAAGTGTGAATCTTCCGCTGCCCCGCAACTGTGATCGCGACGAAAGCAGCATTATACCACTGCCCTGTTTGCAAACAGGATGGGAAGGCGCTGCCGGTAGGATGAACGAAAGCCAGGAGACCTGGACGAAACCTAAACTTTCACCACCTTCCTCGAGGGAGGAAAGGAGGTTTTTATGAAACGTTTTATTTTGTTCTTTTTCTTGGCTGTTTTTTTCTGTAGCTCTTTATTGGTTGTGTCATCAGTAAACAGGGCATTGGCCCAAAATGGTGAGGAAAAAATAGTGAAGCTGGATGAGATTGTGGTGACAGCTCCTCGCAAAACAATGGTGATCGATACCCCTGCATCGATTTCGGTGATTACCGCTCAGGAGCTGGAGGAGCAAGGGATCAAGAATATAGGGGATGCCATTGTCAGGATTCCGGGCGCCTATGATGACGGCGCATCAAAATACTATTTCAGCATGAGAGGAACACGCAGTTCCTCCACTGGAGGTCCACTCGTGTTGATCGACGGGGTCCCGCAAAATATGGGTATGTCTGACTACAACTACTTTGAGACGATTCCGGTGTCGGATATTGATCGCATTGAGATCCTTCGCTCTCCTGCTTCAACGGTCTTTGGCGCTGACTCAGCCCGTGGAGTGATCAGCATTATCACCAAAAAAGGCAAGAAGGATCAGCCCTTCAGCGTTAAGGCCAAGACATCTTACGGGTCCTGGCAAACCTCCGACACATATGCGACCTTATCCGGCGCCGTGGATAACTGGGATTTTTTCGTAAATGGCACCTTCATGGATACGGAAGGCTACGTACACGATGACCAGAGGCGTGCCGCAGGCCGCTTCAAAGGAGGCTATAGTTTTTCGGATCATGCCAGACTGGGAATTAATCTCGGGTATACTGATAACGATTACGAGATGGTGAGAGGCAAAAACAAATATGCCCTCGAAATAGATCGCCGGGCTGATGAATTTAAAGAGAAACCGACTGCGGAAAAGACATCGTATAACGAAAATGAACAGGATGTTTCCAGCTATGCGCTTGATTTCAGCTACAAAAACAGCGGATTATTCTTGGATTCTCTTGCCGCGGTGACACTTTTTGATAAAGAAGCTAAGTATAACTGTTATCAGTATACTAAACCCAAAAACGTTTATAATGATGACCGCGATCAGAATAGATATAAATTTGATCTCTCCGGAGGATATAACTTCGGCGAGGATTTCTTTAAGTATACCCCCGTATTGGGATTCAACGTAGAAAAAACTGCGCTTGAACAGCGCCGCGATTATTTTAACGACCCGGTTGGCAAAGCCGCCAGCAAAAGGAAGGCAGATATTGACTATGATCAGGAAAAGTTCGGTATATTCTTGCAGAATCAGCTGCTCTTCGGCGATAACTGGGAGCTGAATTTAGGTGTCAGATGGGATAAGGTAACCTATGATGTCAAAAATAAAAATGGTGACAGTATCGATAAAGATCACACTGAATATTCCTGGTCTGTTGCGCCTGCATATCACTGGAATGATCGGGCCACCACATACGCATCGGTCGGCAAATCATACTGGTACCCGGCAGCCTATTATTACCAGGCGGCTATGGAGAAGATGAATCCGGAAAACCTCCCCCAGGATTTGGAACCGGAGAGCAGCATGGTTTACGAAATAGGCCATAAGCATAGCCTGGCAAGATGGGCAAACATTAATCTTACACTCTTTTGGATGGATTATGAGGATAAATTTGCTATATTCTATGATGAGACACAGACATATGCGGGATACAAAAACGTTGGCGACGCAGAGCACAAGGGGATTGAACTGGAGATGGATGGAAGGATCTGCCGTTGGTTCGGCTACAGGCTGTCCGGTACCTATATGGAGGCTGAATGGACCAGTGGCAGGGAGCGAGTTTATACCTGGGAAACCCTGACAAGCAAGGACTTTCGCAACCTTGATGGAAAGGAGCTGAACAGGATTTCCAATTACAAATATATGGTCGGGTTCGATTTTTATCCCATAAGAAATCTGAAGTGCAACCTCGACATTAATGGAACCGGGCCCTATTGGGTGGATTATTTGAACCGCATCGAGTATGGCGCAAAGACCACGTTTGATATGGGCATCCGTTACGAGTTAAAAAAGTGGTCCTTCTGGGCCCTGGGAAAAAACATCTTCGATAGGGAGATAGAATCGGTCTACAATTCAAGTGGTGAACTAAATTCAACTTCGGCTGAAATAGAGCGGAACGGCAAGTATGCCAATCTTTACTATCCCAGGAATGGCCAGTATTTTGAGGTTGGTGTCACATACCACTTTTAATTGGGAACAGCAAAGCACGGGGTGGATTTTAAGGTATCCGAGGTAAGCGGGAACAAGGTTAATACGAGGCAGGAAGAAATGTGGGGAGCGTAGCGACGAAGCAATCCCCTCACTAAGAGATTGCATCGTCCGCCAAAGCACTCTGGCGGACTCGCAATGACAGGACTAATAATAATTTTCAAATACCCTTGCGAAATTCGGGATAATTCGGAAGCTAAATGACAATGTTAAAACAATTATGGATAACCGGTGTCCTGATCGCTTTTTCTGTCTTTGGAATAAAAGTAGGTTTGGGTCTGGGAGCTCAGATATACAACAGGACCGTGCCCCCCGGTAAAAAAGTCATCTTTCTTGCCGGATGCCTTTTTATCTATCTGATCCTTTTTTTCTGCCTCTATTACGTGATTACCCATTTTAATTTGTTAAATTATTTGGATCAGTTTGTAAATATGCTTCAATACGGCATGCTGCTTCATTTAGCAGTGGCTCTTGGGCTTCTTCTCTGGGGAGGCAAGTTGCTCCTCCAAAACCCTGCTGAACACATGCATCTTCCCTTTCGGGCCAGTTTGCTCCTGATTGTGCCCTGCCCGGTATGCGCCACGGTTATCCTGCTCAACCTTTCTTTGGCCTGTTCGCTTTTTGCCGTTTCCCCCTTCCTGACCACGCTGACCCTTTTTGTCCTTTTTAGCAGTATTATAGTTCTGACCGTTGGCCTGGTCTTTCCGTTCCGTCATAAGATCGCATCCGGCAGTTCTTTTTTGGGGTTGGCAATGGTATTGGTTTCCCTCTATTTTCTTATTACTGTCATCATAGCTCCCATATATCCAGAAATAAAATCCGCGTTTGCCATGGCTATTTCCAACAGCCCGGTAAGTCAGATAGACCTTTTTCACACGGCTATTTTAGGAGTGATTGTCTTTATTCTTGGATGTGCCGGATTCATAAAGACTTACATTGCAAAAGGAGGAATTAAGTGAACATCTTTCCAGCGTTTCAAACGATCCTGTATACGATTTCAACCGCCCTGCTTTACCCTGTGGTAATCCTGCTCATTATTCTCTGTCTCTGGCTGATGGGGTATTTAGGGGGCTTTATGGCGGAATGGGTAAAGCGAAGACATTTTCGTTCAAATGATCCCCTGGCAGGTTGTCTGGAAACGATTCAAAAAGCAGAGTACTTTCCGTCTGAAATCGGTGAAAATCTGCCTCTCCATATCACACACTATGCAAAGGAATTAGAAGAGATTATCAAGGGTGACGGCCTGTTCATAGAAGAACAGGTGGAAGATCTGAATCAACGCAAAGAACATTCACTGATCAGGGAAGTGGACAAGATACGCCTAATCGTGCGCATCGGTCCGAGTCTCGGGCTTATGGGTACACTTATTCCCATGGGCACAGGCCTCGCCGGTCTGACCCAGGGAAACATGGCGCAGCTTTCTTCCAGTCTTATTCTGGCCTTTACAACAACGGTTGTGGGGCTGGCCATTGGAATCACGGCCCATTTCTTTTCCGTTGTCAAAGAACGCTGGGTCACCGAAGATATGCGTCATATAAACCTGATCACAGAAGCCATGACACAGAACATTAAATCTTGAAAATTGAGCAATAGTCAATTCCTTAATTTCTTCCCTCTTTGCAAAGGGGGATCGAGGGGGATTTAAATGAAATACCTAAAAAATAGCCGCCGGGGACGTTTGGGAAAAGCAAAGCAGGAAGATCCTTTGCTCGGTGTAGCGAATCTTTTTGACGTTGCCCTGGTATTCATTGTGGCGCTCCTTCTTTCCCTCATGGCAACTTACCAGATTTTGGATTTCTTCTCTGAAAAGAGTGAGATTACTATTGTAAAAAAGAATGAAGATGGGCAAATGGAGATTATCACCAAAAAAGGCAAAGAGATTAAGATAGAAAAAGTAACCGACAGGAAAATTGGCGGAGAAGAAGGAACTAAGTTGGGGACAGCTTATCAACTAAAAGATGGAAGGATGATTTATGTTCCGGAAGAATAAAATTAAGGATGGTTTACAACTTAAGTCAATCGTTGCCTCAATTTTCGTATTGCTTATAGTCCAGATGCTTGCACTGCCAGTAGCGGTAAGTAACGAGGCAGCAGGAAGGGTTTTAGAAAAACCCAAGATAATAATTATACCTACCTGTGAGGCTTCTTCTCCTTATCAGCTTCAAAAGGCAAAAGAGGAAGTTAGGAGCTTCCTGGATGTCAGTTTATACAGCGGAACAGGTAAGGGATACTTACCACCAGCAGAGGGGCTGGACCTCAGCGCCTATGATGTGATTTTCGTGGTTGGTAATTCGCCTGCGACTTTTAAATTGAATCAGGCCCTTGATGAGGCAAAGAAGAAGGCGACTGTCGTCGTGGTGGCTCCTGTCATGGTGGAAGGGAATGTCGACCTTACTGAACATCCATGGTTAGAACAATATTGGTTTAACAGATGCCAGGAAAATTTCCGCAGGCTAATGATCTATCTGGGAGTAAAATTCTGCGGATTGAAGACACAGGTAGAAAAACCTATAGTCTTCCCTGAAAGGGCCATTTATCATCCGGATGCAAAGAGAATTTTTGAAACAACAGATGATTACCTGAGGTGGTATATCGATAATACTGCCAAAACTCATCATATATATAACTCTAAAATGCCAACCATAGGGATATTATTCTACAGGAGCTCTTATACAAAGAAAAAATTAAAGGTAATAGATGCCTTAATCAAAGCAATAGAAAAAAGAGGATGTAATGCCATAGCATTATATGGGTTTCATGGCTTTTGTTTGGATAAATTCTTTATTAAGGATGGAAAGCCAGTCATTGATTCCATAATTTCTTTGACTTACAGCTTAGGTTATTCGAATCAACAAAAGGAAGTTGAAGAAGCGGAATCTATAGATGTTCCATTTTTACAGGCATTAAAACATTATCGTAAGACCTCTCAGGAATGGGAGGGGAGTTTAGAAGGGCTGGCAACAGATATGCTCCCATATGTTCTTTATGCTGAAATGGATGGGATGTTTGAGCCAATGTTGATAGCTGGCAAAGTAATGTTGGATACAGGAAGAGATCACTACAAAGTTATAGACTATCAGATTGACTGGCGGGTAGAGAGGGCTATTGCTTGGGCAAGATTACACCGGATGAAAAATTGGGATAAAAAGATAGCTATAACATACTATAGCGAGGGTGGCGGAAAGGCAAATATAGGAGCAGATATTGACTATTATCTGGATGTTCCATCAAGTCTGGCCAATCTTTTCAAGGAAATGAAATCAAGGGGATACAATCTCGGAGATAAGCTGGTATTAGATAGCGCTAAACTTTCTAAGGCAATGGCTGAAGTGGGAAGCAATGTTGGGGTATGGGCTCAAGGTGAATTAAGAAGAAGAGTAAAAGATGGAAGTATAATACTAATTCCAGAACAGAAATATCTGAAATGGTTTAGCGAGCTTTCTGAAGATAAAAGGAATGGGGTAATAGAAAGATGGGGCCAGCCGCCTGGTGAAATAATGGTTTACAAAGATAGCGGTAAAAAATATATTGTTATACCAAAGATTCGGTTTGGCAATGTAATACTTCTTCCCCATCCCACCTGGGGCTTTTTGCAGGATGAAGCAATACTTTATCACCAAGGGGCAACACCCCCTCATCATCAATATATGGCCTTTTGGTTTTGGTTAAATAGAGAATTTAAGGCTGACGCAGTCTTTACTGCTTTTACCCAGATTTCATTAATGCCGGGCAAACAGATTGGTTTATCAAGGCATGATTGGGGTAGCCTACTACTCCAACATGTCCCCAACATTCATCCCTTTCCGATTCAGGGTAACGGAGGTGTGCATAATAAAAGAAGGGCAAATGCACTCTTGATAGATTATATGCCTACTATTGTTTCATCCGAGTTGTATGGAGAACTATTGGGGTTGCAGAAGAAGATGTCTCTTTATGAAGAAGCACATAATGCATTAAAGGAAGAATACAAAGAGGGAATATTAAAAGAGTGTACGAGACTGAAGTTGGATAAGGATCTCAATGTGAAAATTGATTTAATACAATTTGAAGACCTTATAGGAAAACTGAATCACTACCTTGATCAGATAAAAAGAGAACATATGCCCTATGGCTCCCATACGTTAAGTGAACCCCCCACAGGAGAACCTTTAGTTGAAATGATATCATCGATGCTCGGCAAGGAATTTAAGGAGCATATTACTAAGTTAAATTCTAAAAAAGAGCGATTGGGTGAAAGATTACTGAAAGAAATTATCCTGAACAGATTAACTCCAGAGGAGGCGCAAAAGACTGTTCTAGGCCAGATATCCAGGGAGATTGGTGATGATTTGAATTTAGCAATAGAGTATGCCAGAAGGATAGATGCCTGCCATATAGAGATACCCCGGATACTGGATGCATTTGAAGGGAAATATATACTGCCCGGGCCAATGGATGATCCAATCAGAAACCCTGACGCTTTACCCACAGGCCGAAATCCCTACACCTTTGATACCAGAAGCATTCCTACTAAAGAAGCCTGGCAGATTGGTAAAAGGATGGTAGATCAATTATTAGAACAGCACTTGAACAAAAATAAGAAATATCCTCGCCAGATAGCCTTTGTTCTTTGGTCCAGTGAAACCACCAAGCATCATGGGATTATGGAGGCAGAGATACTTTATTTACTCGGTGTAAAGCCTATCTGGGATAAAAAAAGCCGGGTAGAAGATGTTGAACTGATAGATAAGGCCGATCTTGAGAGGCCTAGAATAGATGTTCTGGTTATTACCTCTGGATTATATAGGGAACATTTTCAGAATCAGATTCGTTTGATTGATAAAGCCGTTCGTTTAGCAACTGAAGTGAGTGAATCATCAAATTATGTCAAGCAAAATGCCCGGATAATCGAAAGCAAGCTTTTAAAGAATAATTATGCAGAATCTGAAGCTGTTGATTTGTCAAAGGCAAGAGTTTTTTCTGAAGCAATGGGTGCTTATTCGCCAAACCTTCAATTTGCTGTCCCTGCCAGCGACAGTTGGCAGGACGATACCCAACTCAGCGACCTCTATGTTAATAGGATGGGTCACACATATGGAGAGAATGTGCAGAGTAAGCAGGTAAAAGATGTATTTAGACAGAATCTTAAAACAGTTAAAGCCGGGGTATTTAGTCGCAGTTCAAATGTTTATGGTGTGTTAGACCATCCTATGGTGGCAGCCTACTTTGGAGGGTTAAAGTTGGCTGTTAGAAATACATCAAATAAAAAGTTAGATATGTATATAACCAATCTTAAGGATAAAAATAATCCAGAAGTAGAGACTCTGGAGCACTTTTTCAATCGAGAGCTTAGGTCAAGGTATTTTAACCCCAAATGGATTAGAGGGATGATGGAGCATAAATATGATGGGGCAAGGTATATGGCTACATTTACCGAAGACCTATGGATATGGGATGTTACCAGCCCTGAGATGATAACTGAAGATATGTGGAATGAGGTTAATGAAGTTTATGTAAAAGACAAATATAACCTCGATTTAAAAAACTACTTTAACAAAAACAACCCTCACGCCTTTCAGTCAATTGTCGCTACAATGTTAGATGTGGTAAGGAAGGGATACTGGGATGCACCTGAGGGGATAAAAAAATCCCTCGCCAAGGAATATGCCATAAGTGTGATTGAAAAAGGCATTGCCTGCTGTCATCATACCTGCAACAACCCGGCCTTAAATCAGATGGTGGTGAATATCATTTCTTTGCCCGGGCTATTATCTCCAGAATTAGTTAATCAATTTCAGGCGATTATCTCCAAGGCAATGGGAATGAGCATGGAAGAAGCGGTGGAAAAAAGAAAGACATTGCAGGAGAAACTTGCTAAGGTTACCGAAGAGATTCGTCAGGAGGAAAAGGTAGTTAAAGGTAAGAAACCGGATAAAGAAAAGATTGAAGGATATGAGATGGTTGAAGAAAAACCGGAAGATACAAAAATAACCGTCTCGGGCTCCTCATGGATAGTAATGGCCATTGTCATTGGCCTCCTGAGCCTTTTGGCCATCGGGTGGAGAAAGAAGATATAGGGTGCGAAAAGTGACAGGACAAAAGACAAGGCAAGGGGGAGATAGATGCCTAAGATGAAAACACCTATTGTTATAACAGCTTTCGGCACCACCACAAAGGCGATGGATACCTATGATTATATGGACAGGATTATCAGAGAAAGATTTTCTAACCATAAAATAAAATGGGCCTATTCATCAAGGATGGTCAGGGATTTTAGCAAAAGGAGAAAAAACATTGATTTAAAGAGTCCCCAACAGGTGCTGTCCGATCTTGTCGCTGAAGGTTATCCGTGGTCCATTGTTCAGTCCCTGCACCTTCTCTGCGGCCATGAATTCTACCGTCTAGTCCAGGAGGTGAAACAGAGTCCTGTAAGAACATCCATGGGACTGCCTCTTTTAAGCGGTCCCGAGGATTATGAGGATGTGGTGAATGAACTCGGCAGCACCTTCCCTGACTATGCAAATGAAGCGGTTGTCCTGGTCGGACATGGAACAGATCATCCTGCATGGTCTTCATATATGGCCTTGCATCACATGTTTCGTGAAAAATTCGGCCCCAGGATTTTTATGGGTGTGGTGGAAGGATATCCTTCGAGAAAAAAACTCGTTGAAATGGTTAAGAAAACGGGCTTTAAAAAAGTTTTGCTTATCCCTTTTATGATAGTTGCAGGGGTGCATTTCATAGAAGACCTTTCAGGAGAGAAAGATTCCTGGAAAACAGCTTTTGAAGAGGAACAAATTCTGGTTTCAATTGAAAAAGCTGGGCTCGGTTTTCAGCCAAGTATCATCGATATCCTCTGCAGACATATCCAGGAAGCACTCAATGTGATTCCTTTATCCCAAAAAATTAACGGATAAGGAGGTTGCTATTAAAGGAATAATCATAGCAGGCACAATGAGCGGATGCGGGAAAACCACGGTTACCCTTGGTTTTATGGCATCTTTAGCGAAACGCGGTCTTAATGTGGCCCCGTTTAAGGTAGGACCTGATTTTATTGACCCCGGTCACCATACCCGTATCACCGGAGTCGCCAGCAGAAATCTGGACGGCTGGATGCTTTCAAAATCATATAATGTGAATAATTTTCTCAAGCACACCCAATCCGCCGATATTGCGATTGTTGAAGGGGTAATGGGTCTTTTTGACGGTTATGACGGCAAGAGTGAAGCCGGCTCTACCGCTCAACTGGCCAAATGGATCGGCCTTCCGGTTATCCTGGTTGTTGATGCCAGAAGCATGGCCCGGAGCGCTGCAGCCCTTGTTCAGGGATTTGAACGGTTTGATCCTGATCTTACATATGCCGGTGTTCTCTTTAATAATATAGCCAGCAGCCGGCATCTGGAGTATTTAAAAGAAGCTCTGAAGGATAATGTCACCATGCCCTGTCTGGGAGGCATTCTTCATGATAAGGAGATATGGATCCCTGAAAGACACCTGGGTCTTGTTACTCAGCAGGATCATCCGTTTGGCGGAGAAAAGATCGATCTGTTTGCAAATGTTATTGAAAATACTCTGGATATTGATGCCTTTTTGAATCTTCTTCCGGAGTTGGAAACGCCCGAAAAGAAACCGGAGCCTCAAGAATATCCGGTAAGCCCTAAGGTAAAAATCGGGCTGCCAATGGACAATGCGTTCTGTTTTTATTATGCAGATAACCTCGATATACTGACAGAACAGGGTGCAGAACTCGTTTGTTTCTCGCCCATTAACGACGCATATCTTCCGGATGATCTGGACGGATTATATCTGGGCGGCGGGTATCCCGAGCTTTTCGCAAAGCAGCTTTTTGAAAATTCAGGTTTGCGAAAACAGATTAAGGAAAAAAGCTTGCAAGGCATGCCCATTTATGGAGAATGCGGTGGATTCATGTACCTTTGCAGGGAAATACGCGACACGAACGGAAACTTGTTTCCCATGACCGGATGCTTTCCATTTGTGACATCCATGTTTACCCGCTTAAAATCATTAGGATATCGGGAAATAACCTTTACAAAAGATATGGTTATCGGAAAAAGGGGCCAAACCGTCAGAGGGCATGAATTTCACTATTCGGAACTAACAGAATATTCTGAAAATGTAGAGACGGTTTATCAGGTATCGCCCAGGAAAGAAATCAAAATAACAAAAGAAGGATATATGGTAAACCACACCCTGGGAAGTTACAACCACCTTCATTTCGGCAGTTGTCCGGAAGTGGGCAAACAATTTGTCGAATCATGTTTGCAGTATAAAGAGGAAAGAACATAAATGTTATGAAACCCGAAGAAATCGAAACGTTAAGTTTTAAAATCATTGATAAAGAGGCAGGTCCGCATAATTTTTCTTCTAATGAATGGCGTATTGTGCAGAGGATGATCCACACCTCTGCCGATTTTGAATATATAAAGACGGTTCGATTCCACCCCAAAGCGATCACAGCAGGAGTAAATGCCATCAGGCTGGGAAAAACCATCATCACGGATACAAATATGGCAAGGGCCGGTATTCGCAAGCAAGATGTTCAGCGCTTCGGCAGCACCATAAAATGTTATATTAATGATCCGGAAGTAATAAAGATTTCGGTAAAGACAGGAAAAACAAGGGCGGAAGTGGCTGTCGATACTGCCATTCCCGTGATTAAAGACGGCATATATGTTATCGGTAACGCGCCAACAGCACTTTTTCGCCTCATTGAACGGGTAAAGGAAAATAAAGCCAGACCCGCTCTAATTATCGGGCTTCCTGTGGGATTTGTAAATGCAGCGGAATCAAAGGCGGCACTGATTGAGATGGATTATCCATATATTTCCAACGCGAGTAGAAAGGGAGGTTCAAACATTGCGGCAAGCGTGGTAAATGCTTTAGGAAAAATGGCTGTAACCGTCTAGATTTTTAAGACAAAAAAATATCGTACCGGGTGATGAATGAGGAACCTATGAAAAATAAAAAAGGGATTTTATACGGCTTGGGTGTGGGACCCGGTGATCCGGAATTGATCACCCTAAAGGCCACACGAGTATTAAATAGTGTGGATATTGTTTTTGCGGCAGCCTCCACAAAAAAGAGTTACAGCCTGGCCATAAGCATTGCAAAACCGTACATTCCGGATCTGACCCCCATAAGGATGCTTAGGTTTCCCATGACAAGGGATAAGAATGAAACGCAAAAAGCATGGAAGGATCATGCACTGACAATTATTAAAGAACTGGAACAGGGATATAATGTGGCTTTTATAACCCTGGGTGATCCCATGACCTATTCAACCTATGGTTACATTTTAAAGACCATCCAGACCCTGGCACCACACCAGCCGGTTATCAGCATACCCGGCATAACCTCTTACCACGCCTCAGCAGCCTGCTTGAATACCCCTCTTGTAGAGGGTGAAGAATCACTTTTAATTACTTCCGGCGCCAGGGGGGGAGATCGATTTAGACAGCTTTCCGTGAAGCCGGAAACCGTTGTTTTTCTGAAAGCATACCGTAATGTAAAAGACATAACCTCCGCTCTTGATGAAGCCAATCGCCTTGAGAACAGTGTAGGAGTCACAAACTGCGGGCTTCCGGACCAGGAGATCATAAGAAACATCAAGGAACTTGATAACAGACCGCCGGAATATTGGACAATTATACTTGCCAGACAGAAACGAAAAAATGGCACATCTGAAGTCTAAATCCAAATATAAAGCGCCGGTCCTCTCTTTCGGCATATCTGCTGCGATACTCATCTTTGGAATCGTTATGATCGATGATCTCGGCAGTCAGAAAGTTTTATCCAGGCTTTTATGGCCGCTTGCCCGTCTGATGCTCTTCATCGGAGCCGGACTTGTGGCAGGCCAAGTTATCGAGGCTTCGGGATGGACAAAATTCTTAGCCGCGCTGGCCGGACCATTTTTCAGATTCGGCAACCTTGGCAACCGGTGCAGCGCAGCGTTTACCACGGCTTTTGTTTCAGGCGTTACAGCCAATGCCATGCTGCTCGATTTTTATAAAGACGAAAAAATTTCCCGCCAGCAACTTTTTTTGGCGAATTTCGTCAATCAACTGCCCGCATATTTTCTTCACCTTCCCACCACCCTTTTTATTGTCATTCCTCTTACCGGCCGGGCAGGCGGCCTCTATTTTTTGATTACATTTTTAGCAACACTTTTAAGAACTTCTCTTTTTCTCATTTATGGCCATTTCCACCCATTTTTAAAAAGATGGAATGACAGCGATAAAGTAAAAGAAACCTCTATTCCGGATCAAAACAAATATAAAGGACTCTGGGGAAATATCAGAGAAAAGTTTCCCGGACGTATTACAAATATTGCCACGTATGTTATCCCGATTTATATATTTGTTTTCATATTAAACGCCATGGGTCTTTTTACACTGGCACGCAAATGGCTTGCCGGATATGTGGTAACAACATTTATGCCCATGGAAGCCCTCTCTGTGATAATCTTCAGTTTTGCTGCGGAGTTCACCTCAGGATTCGCGGCCGCAGGCGCATTGTTGGATGCAGGGGTAATCACAACCAAACAGACGGTTTTGGCTTTACTTATCGGAAATATTATTGCCTTTCCCATACGCGCTTTAAGGCATCAACTGCCAAGGTATATTGGAATTTTTTCCCCGAAAACTGGAACCCAGCTTTTGGTAATGGGTCAGAGCTTTCGGGTTATGAGTATTGTTATTGTTGGAGTAATTTACTATTATCTCGGATAAAATATATGGCAAAAAACAAAAAAAGAATGCTGAGAACCGGTTTTACGACAGGTACTGCGGCGGCGGCAGCTGCAAAGGGAGCCATTTTATTTATTCTGGATGGGAAAAAACCTTCAAAGGTTGAAATAGAACTGTTAACCGGAGACCCTATCACCATTCCCATAAATACCTGTACCTCCGCCGGAGAGAAAAAAGCAACATGTACGGTAATAAAAGATGCAGGGGATGATCCTGACATAACTCATAAGGCGGAAATCGGAGCTGTTGTTACGCTTTTTGAAAATAGAAATAAAAGCAATATAGTGATCACAGGAGGAACGGGTGTGGGAACGGTAACCAAGCCCGGCCTTGAAATTAATCCCGGAGAACCGGCAATAACTCCAGGGCCTCGACAAATGATCACTCAAACAGTAAGAGAGATTCTAAAAAAAAATAAAATACGCCTGCCGGTTAAGGTCGAAATCTTTGTTCCTGAAGGGAAAACCCTGGCGCGGAAAACATTAAATCAAAGGCTGGGAATTATCGGAGGCATATCGATTCTGGGAACTACAGGTATTGTTACACCCATGTCCCATGATGCATATATTGCAACCATCCAATCATCCATGTCGGTTGCCGAAGCTTCCGGCATCACAAAATTGGTCCTGACAACAGGGCGCCGGAGCGAAAGATATGCACAGGCCCTGTGGCCGGGGTTCCCTGAAGAATCGTTTGTTCAAATCGGAGATTTTTTCCGAATGTCTTTGCAAGAAGCCTCTAAAAAAGGATTTGCATCAATCACGTTAGCGGCTTTTTTCGGCAAATCCCTGAAGATGGCTCAAGGGGTTCCCCATACCCATGCTGCCAAAGCCAGATTAACCCTGCATAAGCTTGCAGACTGGTCCCTTGAAGTAACAAAAAATAAAGCATTTTCAGAAAAAATTTTATCGGCCAACACTGCCCGCCATGCATTCGATTTCATCCTGGACCAATACCCGGAAGTTATTTTATATGTGGGAAAACAGATGGTGAAATCAGCAGAATTGTTTGCGGGCACTCAGGTTCACATTCGTGGAATTATCTTCGATTACAACGGGAATATCGTCTTTAATTCCGATTCACGTTAATAATCCGGGTTCAAGGGCATTATCATGAAAAAACCAGTATCCATAATCGGAATGGGATTATCACCAAAGGATCTCACCGAAGCACATCTCGGGCTCATCCGGCACGCAGATATTCTTGTGGGAGGAAAACGACTCCTTGATTTTTTTACCGAGTCTCCGGCTCATAAAAAAGAAATTACTAGAGATATCAAAGGAATAGTCGAATATATTAAAAGCCGGATGCAAAAAAACAAAATAGTGGTTCTTGCATCAGGCGACCCGCTTTTTTTCGGTATCGGTTCCTTGTTAATAACATCTTTAGGCCGGGAAAATGTTTTGATATATCCGAATATATCTACAGTTGCCGCAGCCTTTTCCCGCCTCAAGATACCCTGGCATGACGCTCATATTATCAGTTTACACGGCAGAAACAAAATTAGGGATATTTTGCCGATCCTGGTGAAAAAAGATAAAATCGCCGTTTTTACCGATCCTGAAAATAATCCTGCCTGGCTGGCAAATTATTTGCTTGAAAAAGGGATAACCGATTATGACATATGCGTTCTTGAACAGCTGGGGACATCTTCCGAGCGGGTTGAATGGTATCTTCCTTCAGAGGCTGCCGGAATCCGGTTTTCAGAACCAAACCTGGTTATTTTGAAACTTCGTGAATCCCGTTTTGAAAGAATAACGGAACTCTACTCCGGGATGCCCGAATATTTATTTGATCACCAAGAAGGGCTTATTACCAAGGCTGAGATTCGAGCGGTAACCCTTTCCAAACTTCGCCTGATGCCGGATCACATCTTGTGGGATCTGGGAGCCGGAAGCGGTTCTATTTCCATTGAAGCTTCTATCTTTATTAAATCCGGCAGAATTTTTGCCATAGAGAAAAACCCGGAACGGATCATTCATATCGAAAATAACCGGAAACGGTTCAATGTAACGAACCTGGAAATCATACAATCCGAGCTTCCGGACGGCCTGGATAACCTGCCTGCCCCTGACCGCATCTTCATCGGCGGCGGCGGAAAAAATCTTGAAAAGATCATACGGTCTTCTTCAGGGTATCTCATGCAGGACGGCGTCATCGTCATTAATACGATTCTCATTTCCAATATTGACGTTGCCATGAGCACGCTTAAATCCCAGGGTTTTATAACAGATATCGTCCAGGCTCAAATCAGTCGCGGTCAGCAAATGCCGTTGGGAAAAAGGCTTAACGCAGAGAACCCTGTATGGATTATTTCCGGAGAAAAAAGGAAACCATAATGACAGAGTTTACAAATACCGTTATTTTTGCCGGCGCAGGTCCGGGTGACCCAGAACTGATTACAGTAAAGGGTCAACGTGCACTTGAAAAAGCCGACATTGTTATTTATGCAGGCTCACTGCTGCCTGAAACTATTTTAAAATGGACAAGGCCCGGAACCACGCTCTTAAACAGCGCTTCAATGCACCTTGAAGAAATTATCGATGCAATTGAAACGGGCTACAATGAGGGCAAGCGTGTATTGCGACTCCACAGCGGAGATCCAAGTCTTTACGGCGCCATCTTTGAACAGATGGCGGAATTGCAAAAACGGTCGGTTCCGTTTACGCTGATACCCGGCGTGACGGCCGCCTTTGCCGCCGCAGCATCCATGGGAATAGAATATACTCTCCCTGAAGTATCCCAAACACTTATCTTAACCCGTATGGCCGGCAGAACACCGGTGCCTGAAACGGAATCGCTGGAATCGCTCGCAGCCCACAAAACGTCAATGGCTATATATCTTAGCATAAGCATGGTTGATGACGTTGCAAAGATACTGGAAAAAGCATATGGCAAAGATGCGACCTGCGCTGTTGCGTTCCGTGTAAGCCAACCTGACGAAAAGATTATTTTTACAAGCATTGAAGAATTACCGGAGAGCGTTAAAAAAGAAAATATAACCCGTCAGGCTCTTATTATTGTTGGAAAGGTTTTAGATGTATGTCCAAGTGAGCGCAGCTATAAATCAAAACTTTACGATAAGGATTTTGTCCACGGTTACAGAGGAACAGGAAATAGTGATTGACCATGGGAAAAAATACACTGTCGCAATCTGGGCCATTACACCAAAAGGAGCAAATCTGGGCCGGAAAATCGCAGAAAATCTGCCCGATGCCGATTTGTATGTTTCTGCGAATCTGGAAAGATCAAATATATCATCTAACACATTCAAAAGACTCTCCGGCGCTCTGCCCCGCTTTTTCAATAAATACAATGGGCATATTTTTATCATGTCTACAGGTATTGTTGTCAGAATTATTGCATCCCTCCTGAGGCACAAAACCGTTGATCCTGCCGTTGTTGTTGTTGATGAGATGGGAAATCATTCCATAAGCCTTGTTTCCGGCCATATTGGCGGCGCCAACATGCTTGCAAAGAAAGTTGCCGGATTAATCGGAGCGGATCCGGTTATCTCAACGGCTACAGATATACGCCGGGTACCCTCAATTGATGTTCTTGCCATAGAAAAGGGACTTTTCATTGAAAACCCCGATGCAATAAAAGGGGTAAACATGGCATTTCTTACCGGAAAAAAGATATATTTTCATGATCCTTTTGGCCTGCTTATGGATTCAATACCAAAATCAAACCTTATTTTAGATGCCGATTCAGATAGGAATGATCCTGAAGATATTCCAAAAACATATTTAAAAGAGATATCCGGCGTGTTTATTTGTGATGTCCGGTTTGATTTACCCCCGCAAATGCTGATACTGCGACCCGAATCACTGGTTGCAGGGATCGGGTGCAATAGAAACACAAGTATGGAAGAAATGAAAAGCTTCCTTCATGAGGTCCTTGAAAAATTCAGGCTCTCTTTTAACAGCCTTAAGTGCATCGCGACAATAAATATCAAAAAAGATGAGCCTGGGCTTTTAGCCCTTTCAGAGGAACTCGAACTGCCCATAACGTTTTATGACCGGGAAGAATTGAATCAGATAAAAACCATCGAGACTCCGTCTTTGATGGTGGAAAAATTTACTGGAGTAAAAAGCGTATGCGAAGCAGCAGCAATTCTTGCGTCAAACAACGGAAAGCTGATCGTTCCCAAGCACTCAACCCGGAACGTGACCATAGCCATAGCAAGAAAATCCTTTATGTGATAGGAATCGGCCCCGGCAGTCTGGATTATTTATCAAAACGGGCATATGATATCCTTAAAACAGTTGATACCGTTGCAGGCTATACAACTTATATTGATCTGATCCGCCCCCTTATTAAAGATAAGGATGTCATAAGCACCGCAATGACCAAAGAAGTGGCGCGCGTTACGGCAGCCATTGATATTGCTCTATCAGGAAAATCGTGTGCTATTGTTTCAAGCGGTGACCCGGGAATTTATGCCATGGCCGGGCTTGTTTTAGAGATATGCAAGATGAGAAAAATCCACGTGACAACACTTTGTTCTCACGAAACGGCTTTAAGAGAAAAATCGGCACTTGCTGTTGAAATTATTCCCGGCATACCGGCCCTGTGTTCCGGAGCGTCACTTTTAGGAGCGCCGTTAAACCATGACTTTGCCGCCATAAGTCTCAGTGATCTTTTGACTCCCTGGGAGATTATTGAACGGCGAATACAAGCAGCGGCAAAGGCCGATTTTGTAATTGTCCTTTATAACCCGAAAAGCAAGCGAAGACAAAGGCATCTGGAAACTGCTCAGAAGATTATACTAAAATACAGGGATAAAAACACCCCTGTAGGAATTGTGATGAGCGCCATGCGCGAAGACCAGGATGTGAGGATTATTCCCCTTAAAAATTTACACACCGCCACAGTAAACATGCAAACAACGGTGTTTATCGGAAGCAGCACATCTTTTGAATATCTCGATTTTATGATTACGCCCAGAGGGTATGGGGTAAAATATTGGAAAGATAATTTATGAAAGGATATATACAGGTCTATACCGGAAACGGAAAGGGGAAGACCACGGCCGCTTTGGGCCTGGCCATAAGGGCCGCCGGTGCAGGGTTGAAAGTATTTATTGCACAGTTCATCAAGATGGGTGAGTACAGCGAAATTAATGCACTCAAAAGGTTTTCCGATCTTATCACCATTGAGCAGTACGGCCGGGGCCGATTTATTAAAGGAAAGCCATCACCTGAGGATATCGAAGCTGCCGGGAAAGGTCTTGAACGTATAGAAAAAATAATCGATTTAAGAGAGTACCATGTGATTATACTTGAAGAAGCCAATGTGGCTGTAACGTGCGGGCTCTTTTCAGTAGAAGATCTTCTTAAAATTATTGACAAAAAACCGGATGATGTCGAAATAGTCATTACCGGAAGAAACGCAAGGCCTGAAATCATTGAACGGGCGGATCTGGTCACAGAGATGAAGGAGATCAAACATTATTATCAAAAAGGAGTGAAAGCCAGAGTTGGAATCGAGAAATAGCACAAAGGCCCCTTGCCTTGCCGTATTTGGAACCGGTTCCGATGTGGGGAAAAGTGTTATTACAACGGCGATTTGCCGCATTTTTGTTAATAAAGGGATAAGCGTTGCCCCCTTTAAGGCACAGAATATGTCGAACAATTCCGGTATTACTCCGGATGGTCTGGAAATGGGCCGGGCGCAGATTGTTCAGGCAGAAGCGGCAAGAATACCGCCACATGTGGATATGAACCCCATCCTTTTAAAACCGACTAGTGATGTGGGGTCACAGGTTGTATTTTTCGGGAAAGCCATCGGGAACAGCGCGGCAGCAGATTACCACAAAAAAAAAGAACAGTTCTTTCCAAGCGCATGCGCAGCCCTGGATCGACTAAGAGATGAATACGAGCTTATTGTGATGGAAGGCGCCGGTTCCTGTGCTGAAGTCAACCTTATGCCTTATGACATCGTGAATTTCCGAATAGCAGAATATGCAGGTGCATCTGTTGTTCTGGTGGCGGATATCCACAAAGGGGGAGTCTTTGCACAGATTGTCGGAACCCTGGAATGTCTTCCGGAATCACGACAAAATCAGATATCCGGATTTATTATAAACCGGTTCAGGGGGGATATTAATTTATTTAAAGACGGAATAGACTGGATAGAACAAAAAACAAAAAAGAACGTGTTCGGTGTGCTTCCGTGGTATAATCATATAACTATAGAAGCAGAAGATTCTGTTGTCATTGAGAATCCCGCCAGGGTCTTAGATAAAGACCTCAACACACCGGCAATAGCTGTCATACGCATACCCCACATTTCAAATTTTACTGATTTTGCTCCTCTATCCGGTATTGAGGGCATCAATATCTATTTTATTGAAAAACCGCGGGAGCTTTATCTGTTCAAGGCAGTTATCCTTCCCGGATCCAAGAATACGTGCTTTGACCTTAAATGGCTTAAAAAAACCGGATGGGCGGATAAGCTTGTATCATATGCAAATAAAGGTGGATGCATACTTGGCATTTGTGGGGGTTACCAGATGCTGGGGAAGTATGTTCACGACCCGGACGGACTGGAAGGCAGACCCGGCACCATGCAAGGGCTGTCCCTTCTGCCTGTGGAAACCATTTTAAAAGCGCCTAAAACAACCACACTGACTCAGTTTTCCTGGCAGGGCATTTCCGGCGCCGGATATGAAATCCATATGGGACAAACCCAACGCTTTGCAGGCAACCCTCTGTTTCAAATCCTTGAGCGAAACCGTATCTCCGTCAACACCGAAGACGGTTGTATGACAAACAATGCGAGGGTGCTGGGAACCTATATCCATGGTCTGTTCGACACCCCGGATATTACCAAGCGCTGGCTAAACCACATCGGCCTCAGCGGTCTGGAACTTACCGAGACTCATGGACTTGCAGCCAGAAATAAAGAATATGACCTTCTGGCTGAACATTTTGAAAAGTATGTGGACACGGAAAAGATTTTTAAGTATTTAGACGGCTAGTAAATTTATCGAATTTCGTATTGCCGGATTTCCCGGGTCAGGACGTGGATTAATGAAAGAAACAGTTCTTGTTATCGGAGGCTGCAGAAGCGGTAAGAGCGGTTATGCGCTTGAACTTGCAGAGCAAATTCCCGGACAAAAAATCTTTATTGCCACGTGCATACCCCATGACAAAGAAATGAAAAACCGGGTGTTACACCACAAAAAACAGAGAGGCCGGGATTGGTCAACCCTTGAAGTGCCGGTCCGTTTACCTGAAGCGATTAGTAAAAACAGCCGAAAAGAAAATGTCATCCTGGTCGATTGCCTGACCCTCTGGATCAGCAATCTATTTTTAGAAAATGATGATCAGGAAAATAAAGACGGACACATCCGGAAACTGATCCAATCTCTTGAAAAAGCCGAATGTCCGATAATTTTGGTATCAAACGAAGTGGGAACAGGCATTGTCCCTGAAAACAGACTGGCAAGGCTTTTCAGGGATATAGCCGGATTTACGAATCAGAGAGTAGCGACATGTGCGAATAAAGTGATATGGATGGTTGCCGGCATCCCTGTAGGAGTAAAATGAAACGGTTAATAGCTGCAATACAATTTCTCACCATTATTCCCATGGGCAAACCGGCGATATATGATCCCAGGGGGATGATTCCGTATTTCCCGATTGTGGGATTGATTATAGGCACCCTTGTATCCATATTTGACTATGTCGCCCTAAAACTCTGGTCAGAACCTGTTGTTGCTGTGCTCGACGTTGTTTTTCTTGTGGTTATCACCGCAGCACTTCATCTTGACGGACTGGGTGATACCGCCGACGGCCTACTGGGACACCATAGCAGAGAAAAGGCTCTAACCATAATGAAAGACAGCCGTATCGGCGTCATGGGTCTGGTCGCGATCATTTGCGGATTGGCTGTGAAATGGGCGGGGATTCTGCATCTTGACGCGAATCGGGCGCTTTTGATCGCTCTTATCCCCGCCTACGCCAGGAGCGGTATGATATTCGGCATACGCTTTTTAGCGTATGGAAGACCTGACGGCGGTACCGGACAAGATTGTTTTAGTGAACCTTTGAAGCCTTATGCGTTCTGTGGTTTACTTATTCCTGTGGCATTTTCATATTTTCTGGGATGGCAGGGAATATGGTTAAACCTTTGCTTTATATTTATAATTTCAACCATTCTATTTTATTATAATAAACGGATGGGATGCATTACCGGTGACATGCTGGGAACAATGACCGAAGTTACTGAATCCATGCTTTTTTTGCTGGTTTCAATGGGGAGTTATTCATGCTGAAAGGACACGGTGGAAATATTTATGATCTGGCGCAACAACTTGGCTGCCATCCGTCTGAAATTGTGGACATGAGCAGTAACATGAACCCATTGGGCCCTCCTCCGGATCTTGTTACCTTATTGCAGGAAAATATAAAAACCATAGCCACACTGCCGGAAGTGGACGCGAATCGCACGGTGAATGTGTTTGCCGGACGATACAATATCAATCCTGAACAGGTTATTGCCGGGAACGGAACCACACAATTTATCTATTCAATACCCCGGATCCTTGAGACAAAAAGGGCGCTGATTTTCGGACCCACATATGCCGATTATGCAGATGCATGCGCCATGCACAATATTGGTTATGATTACTCAACAGCAAGAGAATCTGTCGCTTTCGAACATGATATTAAGGCATCGGCACAACAGATCCAAGGCTATGATTATGATACGGTTTTCATCTGCAACCCCAACAATCCGACAGGCAATACCATTCCGGCCGCCGACCTTGAACAGCTTTGCAAATCCCATGCAGATGTAAATTTTGTTATCGACGAATCGTATCTTATGTTCGTAGACGGATCCAACACGCAGAGCATGATAAGATCAACGCTCCCCAATGTAATGGTTTTGAATTCTATGTCTAAATTTTTCGGGATTCCCGGTTTAAGGATCGGGTTTCTGATATCATCTCCCGTAATTATTAAAAAATTCAAAACATACTTACTTCCCTGGAGTGTTAACAGCCTGGCCCAGATGGCAGTGCATTATCTGATGAAACAAACGGCCGAAGTCGAAACGTTTATTGAGAATACAGTAAAATTTATTGCTCAGGAAAGAGACATTCTGTTTGAAACCTTCAAAAATTCATCCTTCATAAAACTTTTCCCGAGCACCACTTCTTTTATTCTTGCAAGGCTTTACGGAAACCTTACGGCTGACGGCCTCGGCAACCATCTGGCACACGATCGGATCCTCATTAGAAACTGCTCAAATTTCAGTGGCCTTTCTGATCGCTTTATCCGATTTTCTTTGAAAACAGATGAAATTAACCGCATGTTTGCGAAAAAACTATTGGCCCGAATTTCTCAGGAAGAATCAGCTGGAAAAGATGAACATCGAACATCGAACGTCCAACATCGAAGGATGAATGAAAAAACCTGAAGCTGAAAAGAGACAGAAATAGCTATTGAATGTTCGGTATTGGATGTTTGTTTTTCATTCAATTTTAGAATAATTTGAGGAGCGGAGCGACATCATTATTCGACGTTCGACGTTCAATGTTCGACGTTGGACGTTAATCTTTTAATATGTTCAACCTTCATCTTTCAGGATGTTAAGGCTTAAATATTTATCTCGGATATGGAACTTTCTACTGCAGGGTATATCATACCCGGTGCATTTATACTTGATCTTGTTTTAGGCGATCCAATAATCTTACCCCATCCCATTCGGTGGTTAGGCCGGGTCATAACAGTTGGTGAACCGTTTTTCAGGAATCTGCATTTAAGGCTTTCTATCTCCGGTGCCATTTTTGCAGTATCCCTTATCGCAGGAACCTGGACCCTGACCTTTGTCCTGATGAAAACCGCTCAATACTTACATCCCCTGGTCAAGGCCGGTGTTGAGATTCTGATAATCTATTATTGTATTTCAATTCGTTCTCTGGAAAGTTCGGCTATGGCGGTTTTCAGGGCCCTCACCCAAACCAGCCTTGATGATGCCAGAGCAAAGGTTGCCCTTATTGTGGGCAGGGATGTTGAAAACCTTAACCCGGAGGAAATTTCCCGTGCTACGGTGGAAACTGTCGGTGAGAACCTTGTTGATGGTGTCATATCACCCCTTTTCTATGCTGCGATTGGTGGCGCCCCTTTAGCAATGGCTTATAAAATGATAAACACACTCGATTCCATGATCGGCTATAAAAATGACAAATACAGAGATTTTGGGAAAGTTGCCGCCAGAATCGATGATATTGCAAATTTGATCCCGGCTCGCATTTCAATCCTTGTTATATCAGCTGCAGCCAAAATCCTTACCGGTCAAGGAGCACGTACATTTCAAACCGCCCTGACCGAAGGGGCCAACCATACGAGCCCGAATGCCGGGTATTCGGAAGCAGCTTTTGCAGGCGCCCTCGAAGTTCGGTTGGGCGGCCCCAATTATTATCACGGCCGTCTTGTGTCCAAGCCTTTTTTGGGAATACCTTTCAACCCAATCAAGCCGAATCATATTAAAAAGGCATGCGATCTTATGATGCTTTCGGTGCTGATATGGTTGTGTGTGTTGATAATCACACGATATTTTTTATCAATTTTTTAAGTTAGGAGATTCACGCGCAACTTCTCAATAAATTATGAAGCCTACTGGTGATAAAATGTACCCTCCACTGCCCAAGTCATACAAAGGTTTATATCCATTTAAAATAGGAACCACATCCTACATATACCCGGCCGGCTATGCGCAAAACGTAAAAATGCTTGCCCCATATGTGGATGAAATCGAACTTCTACTCTTTGAAAGTGCTCTTGATAGTCTGCCGTCAACTCATGAGATAAAAAAACTCTTACTGCTGTCAAAAGAGTTTGATCTTACCTATAATGTACATCTGCCCACCGACATATCCTTGAGTGATCCTGAACCGTCAATCCGGCATACCACCGTGGAAACCTTAAAAAGAGTCATGAACCTTACCTCTTCACTCTCTCCTTCTACCTACACCTTGCATCTCTCATATGATGAAAAGGGATTCGAAACCGAACATATAAAAAACTGGCGGGAACGTCTTTACAGTAGTGTAAAGCAATTTATGGCTACCGGGATAAACTCTAGAATGATTTCAATCGAAACCCTGACATATCCTATAGAATGGGTAGAAGAAATCTTGATCGATTTTAACCTTTCGGTCTGTATCGATCTGGGTCATCTGATGGTATTTGGGTTCGACATGGAAACGGTGTTCAACAGGTATTGCAACCGAACCTCGATTATCCATCTTCACGGCGTTGAAAACCATAAAGATCATTTATCATTGGATAGGTTGTCAAAGGAAAAATCTAAAATTGTCAGGGGAATATTAAAACAGTTTAACGGGGTTGTATCTTTGGAAGTTTTTTCATACCCCCACTTAAAAAACTCATTAACATTTCTGGAAAAACTCTGGCAATGCATGAAAACGTCGAGATGAATCTATATTAATAAAGACCGATTTTTTTTGGACGGTGATTTTACTCTTTTGTCAACCAACCGGCAGATGCCTTGCTTTCATATCCCGCCACAGGTTTCGGCGGCGATTGTGTTTTTTACGCCAGTGACTTATCAAAACGCTGTATTCGTCTCTGTTGAGTTCAAATAACGCCTGAGCCCACCGGGCATATTCCTCATAATTCGATTTATGTGCATTGGCAGGATCAGGAACAATACGCCGTAATTGCTTTTGCCAGACTTCCAGGGCGGTTTTAAGGTATAGACCGGCTTTCATTTCCCGCAAACCTTTACGCCGAGAGGCTGTTAGATCTCCCCTGGAATCACCTTCAGGAAGAACGGTCTCCCAAAAAGAAGGATGTTTTACTTTAATCTTTTCACTCTGGGGAAGATCCCTGGTTAATAAGGCCAGCCAGCGCCACTGTTTTTTCACCGCTTTTGTATTGTCTTTTAGATCAGAAAGCCACTCAGCGAGCTTGTTTAAAAACCATTCTTTATCTTGCTTGACATCCAATATGGCGTCAATCAACCAGTGAATCCAGGTGTCAGTAACTTTACGTGAGTCCATAAAATAGGGGTAGCTTCGAGCCGCCATTTCATTTTTCCACTGGACAAAAAGCGGAGCAAGCGTCCCTTGAGTATCCGGATTGGATAGACTTCGGTACGCCTTCAGGACCGTATTCCAGTTTTCCGGCGTATGAAATGCCACGGCCTGTAATGCAGCGGCGGCGCTGCGGCCAGGATGTTTCAGCCGCTTCGCAACATCAGCCCAACTTGTCAATAATGAAGCAATCTCTTCATCACCCTTATTAACAAAGGAGCTTTTCTCTATAAGGAGCAAAGAAGCCTCCGGGTACCACCTTTTTTCCCCATGCCCTTCCAAATAACTTGAGAAGGTTTTGACAAGGAAAGATTCAGCCTTTTGAAAATCGTTTTGCTTTAAGGCCTCATCAACAAGCGGCCGGCCGTATCTCCAGTTTTTGTCGAGGTATTTTCGGCAGGATTCAAGGTAGTTGCCTGCATCAAACCGTTCTTCATAATTGTGGTTGATGTGGTGCCAGGCCGAATAGGTGTTGTCCAAATTCATATGATGATCGCCCTCTTTTAGAAACTCATAAATCTCCCGGCAGACACCATCAGGGAGCCGGATAAAAAAACCAGTAAATTCATTTTCATCCAATGCGACCATTTCAAAGGCGTTTTCAATATAAAAAGCTTTTTCCGCAAAGGTTTGGCCGGGATTTCTTTCGCGATGCGACGATAACCATAGCCACTTCAAAACGCATTGCGTCAATTTTTCTTCCAAAACGCACGGTTCCCCATAGTCAGCACCCATCCATTCGGGATATGAGCCGATTTGGTCATCAATTTCCTTCAGAGCCTCCAAAAACAAATCCGGATCATCCACTTCATCATAGACATCCTCCATCAGCGTCAACATATCTTCCGCGATAGGTTCCAGATCCCGGGCAAGGCTCCCTCCATCAAAATACGGCTCTTCCCAGTGATGGTCCTGAACCGCATACTTACCTTCCTCGTCACCTACTTCACTTATGATGCCATCATAGTTGCGCCATAGTGAAAACCAGTACTCCATTGTTCGTTGAAGGGACGTCAATCGCCCGGTTTTAACTCTGCTCGCTGAATCCTGATCTGTGGCCAGAATTTTTTTCACAGTCGTCGCCATGTCCGGATCGATTTTTTCGAACTTCTCCATGTAGATGTTCAAATCGGTTGAAGCTGACACTGCCGTAAGCAAGCCGGCGATCTGCTTCGATGTCAATGATTTCATCAAAATCTGTCCGATACTATATTTTCTTTCCGCCATTTCTATTCCCATGCCTCCTTGCCAATTTCATGATCCTGGCATGCCAGACCCCATTGATTTTTTTTAATTACCCAAGTTTTCCTTTTTTCAAATCTGCAATCCAGCCCGGGAATTGATTGGGTGTTAGCAAATCAAAAGTATAATGCTGTTTCGCATCTGACCGATATCTGCTTTCAAGATCTTCTAAATTCAATGCGCTCAATTTCTTGTTTACCCGTTCAAAGTGCGCCTTTGCATAGTCTTCTTTTGCCGGAATTGCTTCATCCTGCTCTTCATCAGATTTGATCTCCACCACCTTGATGAGGGTTTCTACTCCTTCATCCTGGAGCTTTTTTAATTCTTCAAGATGATCTTGCTTCCCTTCGCTCTCAAGCCTTGAGATGTACTCGTCAAGATTGATCTTTATAAAGAAATCTGGATTAAAACTCCGCCTGACTCTGTCTTTTCCGCCTTTCCAGTATTCATAATCAATGCTGTAAAAATTTTTGTCGGGTGATTTTATCCAGGAAGCAATAAAATCAGAATTGTCTATCACTTGAAAAACAAACTCTTTTTCCGGCGAATGGGATACCAGGACGATATTTTGCGGACTTTTCAGTTTTGATGTATTTACCACATAGGGTGGTCTTGTATCGCCCTTTACAACTGTTCGGATTATTTCATCTTTTCTCTCAACAAAATCTTCGGGCTTAAAAAGGGAAAGTTGTTGCTTATCTTCCGGGCGTCCTCTTAATTCGTTAATGTATTCCAGTACAAATTCGTTTGCTTCTCCGACTTCGGTTTCATAATCCTCGCTTAAGAATGCGGTTCTGTCCCTTTCAAGCTCGCTCACCCGGATGCCAGTTCTGTCCATCCCGGAGGTGTCAACAGGGATCAAATCCCCTGAAATATTTTCAAAAACCCGCTTTTTCTTTCCTCTTGGCAGGAACTGGTTAAAATAATTATCGATCTGTTTTCTGTTATCTTCCGAGAGCTTATCTCCCTTGATTCCGACCTGTTTCATGGCGTCAAGAATAACCTGCATGATTTCATTCTCTTCAGGATAACGGTCATCTACAACCACGCTGCCAAAATCAAAATGCAATGCCTCAAACGTTCTATATTTAAACCGGTTAAAGATATCGTAAACAATCTGATCGACTGTATAAAAATTTCTTGCCAGCTCATACCGCTTTTCGTCTTTGGTCCTTATGACTTTAACGCCGAGTTTTTCCTCAAACGGCGTTAATATAAGTTTACCCGGAGGCCCCTGATCTACACGATCAGCCTTTTCAAAACGTATGTTAGGGATATAATTGAGGTTAAATAAAGTAAAATTATGCACACCTCTTCCTTGTTCCCGGTCAGTCAGAGGTAAAGAGGTAAGGTACATATCGCTTTCGGTAACAGAATCAACCAGTTGTTTTATGTGATCGGCAAATTTGTCGTGATTTGTAACAGTGAGAACAGGATATTCTTGCTGGATGTGTGCATTGGGAACATCACGAGGTATGCGCATACCCCTGCCGAGCACCTGTGAAATAAGAAGCTTGGAGTTAAAAACCCTCTCTTCCATAGGAACGATCTGAAAGACATTATCCACGTCCCAGCCTTCTGAAAGTTTGTTGACCGCGAAAATAAACTCAACGTTCCCCCCTATCTTTTTCGGGTCTGTTTCTTCAATATTATCAAGCTCCTGTTTGTATTCTGATTTGGAAACCCTGCTTACAACGCAAATCACCTTTTTGCGCAGTCTGTCTATGATCTCCGAATCCGTTCCCTGCGCACCATTATGCTTTTTCTCATATCCGGCCAAAAACGTGACAAACTCATCATACCTTCTTTGAGCGTTTTTTATATTCGGACATATAAAAATTGTTATCGGTTTTACAATCCTTTTGCCGGAACGGGTTTTATACGCATACCTTTCCTTGTTTTCCAGATGATTTTTCAGCACCATCTCAAACCGCTGATCAATCGTGAGCCGGTCGTCACCCTCATCGGTCTCGGTACGGATAATCGAATTGATCTTTTTGATATATTTCTCTTCGGTTGAATCTTTGATGGAGTAATTGTAAATGATATCGGCAAAATATTCGTTCTGATTATAGGGGGTGCCGGTAAAACCGATATGTCTGGTTATTTTGGCGTTTTCACGTAAAAACTTCATCCATAGCCGTTCGTCTCTTGCCTCGCTCTTTTTTCCTTCCGGTCCTTCTTCCTTGTCAAGCACAAGACGATTATCCGCATATTTCAAATGTGAATAGGCATGATGGATTTCATCTCCAAGGACAAGGACTTCGTCGGTATTTTTAAATAAGGTATCGGTGATTGAGCCAAAAGTGTAAACTGCGTTGATGTTTTCAATGACAATGGAGTCGTCTTCTATGGGGTCATTATCCGTCAGAAGATTGATTGCCTTTCCCCTGTATTTTGACGGAAGTTTGTCACTAAATGCTTTCCTGCTCATCAAGTCCTTGAATTTGTCACGCAGGCCCTGTTCGATAATGGTTGAGGCCGGGCCAAGCACGAGTACCCGTTTTGCAAGTCCCATAACAAGGGAGAGATAGGCAATTGCAAAGATCAAATAAGATTTTCCTGTGCCGGTAGCCATATGCACCACGCCTGAAAGCCGGTCAGGAAGGGGCAATTGGCGAAGAAAATTTTCTTCGGTCCCGAAACGCTGTTGAATTTGTGGCCTTTCCTTGACATTGTTGAAATTTTCTTTTCCAAGGTCTGTAATGTTCCTATATCCGCCGCCCCAGAGGTAGATCATAACCTGCTTGATGGCCTTATACTGGTAATTGCGCGACCCAACGAGCTCGCTGACATATTCCTCTATATCAGAAAAACTGAACTTGTTGTAATTGCACCTCCGGATATTTATGTCCAGTGTGTGATCGGAAAGGTTCAGTCTTTTAATCGCTTTCTGTCTTTTTGATTTCTTTGCCATTTTATCTTAACTAATCTTCTTTTCCCTTCTCACTCTTCATTGAGAGGAGAAGGGCAGGCATTACTTGCACCAAAGTTTGAAAAACATGGATAAATGCATTTGCCCTAAATTAACCCTTTTTCTTTCAGGATTGTTTCGTAATCCTTCAGTGACAGCGGACAGTCTATAAGATTTCTGAAATCCTTTTGTGTAAGCTTTAATTGACTTCTGATTTTATCTGATACCCTTCCTGGAATGCTTCCTTTGCCATGTGAGTAATGAACCCTCAATATCTTTCTCTCTTGAAAAGTAAACCACCCATATCGGTGTTTTGTAGACCTTACCTCAAGTTTGAGCTTTTTAAAAATTTTCCCAATCTCACTTTTTTTTATCTGCATTCGATGATTTCCTCCAGATACTGCAACCACTTTCGGGGCAGACTGCCAAGATTCTCTTTATCTTCCAGCAAATCCTCAAAAACCTGAATAATTTCATCACAAAGCAAGTCAATGGCTTCAGAAGCGGTATCGGCATAAGAAAAAGCCTCTATATCGTCAAAATTGGCAATCACTTTATCTTCTTCAAATTCCAGAGTAACGTGAATGGGAACTTTTAAGTGATATTTAGGATGCTTCAAGGAATTAAGCGGAATAATTCTGTATCTCGTGTCAACTGCATGAATGATTTTTTTACTAAGATCCTTATACTGATCCGGTGTCAGGATGCTTTCTTGCATGTGACCCTCCTTTCAAAACCATAAATCGTGGGATCTACATCCTATCCCTTTCCCTCAAGAAAAAGGGGATTAATTTAAGGAATAAGACTAAAATAGTGGTTACTCATCTTTGATGATAAAAGGCTTGCTCTCATTACCGTGCTTGTCAATGGCAATAACAGCAATGCTTTCCGTCAAACCGGTCATTCTGATTTCGCCGTCAGCGCTAATATCTTTGGCAAATACAGTTCTGTCCATATCAAAAATCTTACCGTCATAATCAACATCGACAAGCAGCATCGCAAGCCCGTCAAATCCTTTTAAACACTCCCCTTGTTTATCCAGGATCTTTGTCTTAAACTGCGTAATTTTCAACCCTTGTTTGATTCTCTCAATCTCAATTTCAACATCATCATTAAAATAAAACCCTGTGGAATTGATCAGGTTATTAACATTTTCCTGGGAACTTGGCTGCTGCTGTATCTGAAAATTGCGGGACACATCTTCCAGTATTTTGTAAGGGAACTTGAGCATCTTAAAATACACATCATTACCGGCGCTGTTTTTCATGGTTGTATCGTCGATAAGGGTGCAGGTCTCCGGTGTGATAATATAATAATTGCCCTTTAGCTTGCCGCGGGACTGCAAAATGATTCCTTTGAGATAATTCTCATCAATTCTGATGTTTTTCAAATACTCGTCATTCCACACAGGGTAAACCTCGACCGGATCTCCCTCTTTTTCACCAAAAATATTAGTAAGCCTGTATTTGCCCGACAAGTCCTTTTCATCCCGACTGCTCTGAAAAAGCCCTAACACAAAATCAATGTAGGCATCCTTGTTTTCCCTGAGCTTCATAATGCGGGAAAAATCGTAAGCTCCAGTGGAAACCACGCAGAACGGTTTTGGCGGCTTGCCGTATTTTTGGTTTTTCTTTACCTCCTTACCAAGCGCTTTCGACTCGCCAATCCTAAGCATCCTTTTTTGCATGGTGTAGATCGCATGCTTGCCGAAATCACACACGATCCAACGCCGGCCAAGTTTTTCCGCGACAGCCGCGGTGGTACCGGAGCCAGCAAAGACGTCCATGACGAGGTCGTCGGGGTTGGAGGAGGCAAGGATTATACGTTCGAGAAGGGCTTCGGGTTTTTGGGTGGGATAATTTGTATCTTCTTTAGCTTGAGAGTTAACTGGGGGAATATCTGACCATATATTATCAATAATTACCCCCTTTCCCTCATATAGATAATTTTTCATCCTCGGTTTCGCGTTAGGATTTTTTGGGTATTTTATTCTACCTTCAGCTTCTAGTTTTTTTAACCTTTCTTCCGAATAACTCCCAATATTATCCCAAAAATAAGGACCTCTTTCGTCTCTCAGTGTAAAACGCTTCTTATATTCTTCAGAATAATCTTGATATTGAGGGATAATTTTATGGTTTCCATTTGTATAAACCAATATTATATCGTCTACAGCAAGCCATTTATAAGAGGTTGCTTTACGCCCGCTTGAAATACGTTTCCAAATAATATTGCACATAAAATCTGATTTACCGAAGACTTCATCTAACATAACTTTAACATAATGAATTGTTCTCCAATCAAGATGAACATAAAGGCATCCGTCTTTAGCCATTATTTCACGTAGTAAAATCATACGTTCTCGCAAATTTTCAATAAACTCTGTCGAATCAACCTTATCAGAATAACTTTTTTCATCCCCCGAACCTTTCAAATCACCCCTCGTCGCAAACGGCGGATCAATATAAATCAGCTTCACCTTGCCCTTGACCCTGTCCTTGATTAGAGGGTCTGCATTCCGGTAGCAAGTCTTCAAAAATTGCAGATTATCACCCTGAACAATCAGATTCTGCCAGTTATCATCCGTCCCGTCCTTTGCCCTTTCAAATAGATCAAGCTGGGTTTCACCGGTCGGACTGCCGCCTTTAAAACATCTCTCAACTTGGAGCGGCGATCCGGCATCCGTCGGTGACGACTGATTCAGGATAGCGGCCTCGCTTCTTTTCCCCGCATATTCAAGAGTAACGACTTTTGCCCTATCCAGTTTAGCCACATCGAATTTCTCAGCCAGCACCGGAAAGAGTTTTGTCATCAGCTCCGAAGGCGGTTCAATATTGTTATTCAGCGCCTCAATTATTGTTTTCTTTTCTTCGTCTGAAAGATCTGTTTTCACCATGAAATACTCCTGGATTCTGAGAGATCATAGGTCTTCGTCTAATGAAGAACTTTGCTGCAAGCTACAATGCCAATGTCAAGCATAACCCGTAAGAGGCACACAAGGATTCTTCATACGTGATCGGTTAAGACGTACCTAATTACTCAACTATATAATATAACTCATTGAAATACTATTAAAATAAAATTAACCAAACATGCTAAAAAGTATGTTTAAATTTAGTTGACATACCCATTTAGAACCTGTATACTCTTCTCAAAATAACTTTGAGAGGAGGAAACAGATGGATACATTTGAAAAATTACTTGAATTGCAAAAGGATTTACTTCAATCACAACTCAAAACCATTTATCGCTACCAGCAAAAAAGTGCCCCAGATAAAAAGACAATAAAACGTACGTCCAAACTGAATATTGTGGCAGACATACTCGCATCTTCTGATCAACCGCTGCATATATCTGAAATTATCCGTATCGCTCAACAGGAATATCAGACTGAAATGGAAAGAGATTCCATTGTTTCCGCACTGGTTAAGAAAGTAAAAGCTGGCCGTCAATTTGTTCGAGTGGCCCCTAATACTTTCGCTCTTAAAAATTAAACACCAATGGAGGAAATTCCTTATGAGCTTTACGGTTAAATTGAATCAATTACGCAAAATTTTAGGAAAAAATGAACACTTTCAACGGGAAAAAAAATTGCTCTTTTTGAACTGGTTGTTTCCCTAATCTCAAGCTTTTCGGTTTGTGGCAAGAAAAAATCCATTGCCGATGCGCATCGGAACTTTATCAAGCTTACCGGAAAAAAGATTTCCCGAAGTAGCTTTTGGCAATGACTTGCCAATAAAAAGCTATTAGAATTTCTTGAAAAAGCCGTCATACAATTCTCCTTTAAACTGCAGGAAAAGGCTTTGGCTAAGTTGTCATGGTTATCAAAATTTACCGATGTTTATATTTACGATGCTTCCCCGATCCGCTTGCCGGCAGCGCTGTCGAATAGATTTCCTGGTAATCGGACCAATCACAGCCCGGCATGCTTAAAACTCAGTGCACTATACAAATTGAGTTTTCGAGGGATTCAATGGTTTAAATTTACGGCTCAAAAGCCCCATGACAGTAAAATCCTGCCGGATTTGCAGCAGTTAAAAGGGGCATTGTTTTTATTTGATCTCGGATATTTTAGTCACTCATTTTTGCAAAAATTAGATCAATTGGGTGTTTGGTTTGTTTGTCGCCTAAAAGAAAACTCTGCTCCCATAATATCGCGTGTTATCAAAGGTGTTGCGAAACGATATATTGACCAACCGTTGAACCAAAAAGTCAATTTAAGGGGCAGCATTGTTGAAGTTTGGGGCAAATTGATGCTTCCAGGTAAAGGATTCATAGAGGTTCGCCTCATTGGTTTTCGCTTCCCTAAATCCAAAAAATATCGTTGGTACGCGACAAATTTGCCGGACGCCATGCTTTTGGCAGAATGGATATATCCAATATATCGGCTCAGATGGCAAATTGAACTCTTTTTTAAATCAATCAAGTCAATGTTAAATGCTGATCAAATAACCTCAGCAAATGAAAATATCGCTTTGAGCATTGCTTATGGATCCATTCTGGCTTCAATGATAGCAAGTTCTATTATAATTCAAGAAGCCGTTGCCGTTGCTCATATTGAATTAAAATCAATTACGGCTCAAAGGTTAATGCTGGTGTTTTCTCTTGTCGCGCATAACTTTGCTCAATGTCTTCTTTCAAAAGAAATTAAAAACAAATTTTTGATGGATAAGTTAAAAAGTCTTTTCCATTTACTTGTATGCCCCAATAGAAAACATCGGCCAACATCACTAGAAAAAGTCGTGATGTTAACATGTTAGATAAAATGGCTTTCTTATCCGATCACATATGAAGGATTCTTGTCGGTGTTCATGCCCTTGTTCGGAATTTTCTTTCATTTATTCAAAAAGTTAGCTATTTCTAATAGACTCCTTTATCTCTCGCAGCCACGTCCTTGTCCTCTCAATGCCATGTCTTAAATAAGCATCGACTACATCTTTAGCCTTCCTCTCCCCTTCTGGCCCCAACACGATCAGATTCTTGAGTATCTGTCGGATGGCATCATCAGGATAATCGTAGCTATATGAATCAAGCATTTTAAGCCACACTTTTTGCGCCTCCAGTGCTTGAGACTCACTAATCCTGGCTAAACTTTTGAGTAAATCATAAGAATTGTAATCTTCTTCAGCGTATGGTGCTATTTGCAGCAACCAACTTTCCGTAGTCGCATCTATTTCATCTATAAAAGCTGCCCAATGACACAGCCGCGACGCCAGTTTCCTGCCTTCTTTAGACGCTACGTCAACAATTTCTAGTACCCTAGGCCAGAGTTCGAAGACTTTTTCTCGCAACTTATCGTCATCTTTCTTGCGCAATGTCCAAATAAACGAGATAAGCTGACTAAGCTCACTATAGTCCTTACGATTAATCAATATTGAAATGAGGCTTTCAGGCTTATTAATATCCTCATTACCCTGAATATAAGATACTACAATGTTTTGTATTACTTTTTCTTCAACACGGTCTTTTATATTCTCATCATCAAGCGCTTTTAACAAATCCGAATTCGTCTTCAAGTGATTGTAAACATCTTCGTATACCGTACCAACGTAGGCATAGCCTTGCATCGCACAAAGCCATTTTTGATAATCAGAATGATCAAAAATACTAGCCAGATTAGCCCGTACCCATTCGCGGGACATATAAAGGAAATTTGGAAGGAAATTTGCTACAATCGTTGCGAATTCATACTCATCTCGTTCATTGCGCTTTAGCTCGGAAGCATAAATATCCTCAAATTGGCTCCAAGCTTGCGAGTGTTCACCGTGCTCTTTGTCTGCTATGCGGCATGAGCGAAGGGAAAGGTTTATTAATGCTTCAATGCAGCGGCCACGAGGGCTATTAATTGCTACAAAGACTGCATCACTATCCTGTTTAAACTCCTCACCTTCTTGCCGGTTAAGCAAGATAAGGAGAATTTGCTTTGCCTGTGATAGAAGGCTTTTATCAAAAGCATGATCATCAGACTTGGTCCCACCTTCGATCAACTGTGCAATTGCACCGACTATCCAATGCCTATTTGCAATAAAATGACTCCTTTCCCGAGAATTCTCCTCTGTCCAAAAATCATCTCTTTCGACAAGCTCTAAGCAAAAATCAAGTAGACATGGCCACGCTGCTCCCCACGGCAACCTTCTCTTTTCACTCCACAACTCTCGATAGGCTTCTATGAGCTGATAAACAAAAGCCAAGTCGCTGTGGATAAACTTCATCAACACTGAATAGAATTCCTTTGCCTTTGTTCTTATTACATCCTTGAAGCATTTTACTAAACCCTCCAACCCAGGTTCGCGGAATCGACCAGGATCTTCATAGGTATTAACGGCTTCAATGAGCGCATCTACATTTAAGGAAAGTAAGTGTTCTATCGGTATAGGAGACTTGTGGTCAACCCAGCCCGCAGTCATATAGCTTGAGAAGTCCGGCTGCTCAGGTTCTACGCCTATTATGTCTGTATATTTTTCATAAATCTGAGAAGTTTGTTCATCAAAATCTCTTATTGCTGACAACCATATTGCACGTATATAGGCTGTCGGTCCTACCTCGATGTTTCCTTCACCGTCATGAATTCCCATGCCTTCTATTATATCCATGACTTTAGTCTTCTGATCAGAAACAAATTCCCTATAGTGATTGTTAAGAAAATGCCATATCTCATGCCGAAGGTTATCGTGAAAGAAGTCAGATATTAAGATTGGATCACAAATGTTTTTAAGGACATCAAACTTCTTATCTACCGCATAAATTGCTAAACGTTTCAACGTTTGGTATTGGCAATCAAACAAGGACAGAAGATGAGCAGACGATGCCTCAACATCTTTATCTACAAACCCCAAAAGGCAATCTCGATATGCAGCTATTAATATGTCATCTGCATCGTGCCGAACACGATTCTGCTCATGTTCTTCAATCGCCGGGCGCCATATAAACGACCATGTATCATTTTCGAGTTCGTCAAGTATTGAAATCAAGCGACTTTGAAGAAGCTCTACAGCAAGCAAACCCAATTTGAGCCCACTTAATCCAGCAACCTTTTCTGTGACCTTCTTTGCATGATGAGACTTATATCTAAGCACCGGCTCCTTCTTTTCATGGGAGCCATACTTTTTATCTATAAAATTGACTTTATACAGGATATCTAAAAGTCGCAGAACAATTTGATTGCAATGCTCATCTGAATTTTCAAGTAGATCTGGTAGCCATTTTCCCCCGAGCTGTTCTGCTACCAATCCTCTTTCATAAGGATCATCCAGCCAGTAATCTATTAGATCAATATCCTCCAAACTGATTAAGTGAGGAGGGATATTCCTTATGATTTTGACGAGTTGCCACCAGGTCCTGTAATTGCTGTAACCTTCAGCCCGCGCATACGATACTATTTCCCTGAATAAATCGATAAACTTGACAGCGTACTCTTCTTTAGCTGGGTCAAACAACTCTTCGCTCGTAGCAACGAGGTACTCAGTAACTGGCCAAGTTTGGATATTTACATATCCTTCTTCCTTAGCTGGCAAGGGTTTGGGGTTTTTTTCAGGCTTAAAAAAACCACGCTCATATAAGGGTACAAACCAATGTAATCCTTTTAACTTGCGAAAAAAGAAGGGCTGAAGCTCAGGTTTTTTCTCTACCCGATGCAGGAGATCTTTTTCTTTTGCATTAAGTTCACGCACTAATCAAGCACCTCATCCATATATTCCAAATCCTCAGTTAACGCTGGAGGCCTCACCTCAATTTGTTCTGCCCATGTTTTAGCGATAATTTCCAACTGGGAAAAATCATTATGATCGCGGATAAAGCCGATCAGTTGCACCCCGAATGACTTCTGATAATAATCGTGAAGCTTTCGGAAAAGCGGACCTTGGCTTAGAAAAAATGCCTGCAAGGCAAAACGTTTCTTTACCTTTGTATTTTTCACCCCACCTCTTCTTAATATATGTTCAAGTATTTCCCCCTCATCAAGACTGTAGCCAATAAACAGCACTGTCTTTTTCTCAAATAGCTCATTTAGGAAATGCTGCACCATTTCATCATCATAGTGTGCGAGGTAGTGTTTTGTTGTAACTACCATGGTTTCTGGTTGGCTTACCGATCCATGCAAATGCACTACAGTGCCAGGTGTATTTAGGTGCCCTGCATGAAAGTCATTTTTCCGTGGAACTCGAGTTACTGGGGCAGCAGTAGTCGATCCGTCAGACGTTTGATAAAAACGGGGTGAGAGAAGCTCATCATAATTTGTTGTAACGCATGCACAGCCAATCTCATTTAGAAATTTATAGATTCCTTTATCACCTTCTTCAGCCGTTAAATGTCGTGCCAACTCTAGCGGAAACCCATTTTCTTCAGCTATTAATTCTGCGATCGATAACTGTTTCTTGGGATCAAGAGGTTTTAATTGTTCTAATTCTGAATAGTTTATATAACCCTTTTCGCGAAGATCATTGAGTACTGACCAAGCCAGACCGCTCCATGAAGGCAACCCGACAAGCATTGAAACACCTGCCCCAACGAAAAGAACAAGATCCCCATTTAATGCTGCCTGTTGGATCTCCGGCGGGATATCTGGGATCTCTCTTAAGTCTGGCGTCCTACTCATTCCTTCACATTAAACCTTTCTTCATCTTTTTCGTTAAACGACATTTCACATGGTATTGACGAACCAGCTGCTGAAACTTGCATTTATGACTATTTTGGTGCCGAATCCCGTTGATTTCAGTCGATTTTCTGCGGTACGGAAATCTGACGATTAGCTTAGAACGTCTGACGTTAACCTGACGGCTCAAGCTCCATAAATACGTTATAGAATGGAAATTGTTCCACATCTTTTCAAATGTATTTCAAATTGTAATTAAATATAGAATTTCAAGTAGTTGTAATCCTTGCAATCGGAAAAAGCCTTTTTTAAATGTAATTTAAGCCAACCGACAGTGTCCGACCTTCACTCAAAAAGACTTTTCTGAGGATCAGGAGGACGTTGACCTTTATCCATTTCCTTTTTCACCCACTTCAGAACCTCTTTTGCAATCTCGATTGCTTTTCTAAGGTCCTCTTCATCCACCGGTTCATAGTCCCCCGGATAACGGGTTTCAACGGCATAACCTGTTAATATTTTTGCATTTTGCAAATTTTCGGGCACTTCCACGCCGCCTTTTTCCAATAGCTCAATGAGATAGGCAATATCGTGGGTTTTAGGAAAAACGATCTCGTGAATAATGCATACTGATTTAAAAGCTTTTTCCACAGCCTGCTGGGCATCATAGCAAAGGTCTTCATAAAGTATGTCAGGTGAAACCCTGCCCGCCTTTGCGCGCGCCATGTTGCTTTTTGCCCTTTGCAACCACTCATTTGCCTTATCAAGATTTTTCATAAACCATCCTTCCATTCTTATCAGCTTCGAAATAAATCAGGTAAGGATCCGTCTTTAGATGCTCATACTTATCTAAATCAGCTACAATAACGTCTATGGAAGCTCCGACATCTTTAAAGCTCAAATATATCTTCTGAGTTAATGAACGCTGTTTTTTGACACCTCTTTTCAAAACAAGAAGGTCATAATCGCTACCCGGTTTGTCATCACCTCTTGCATGTGAGCCAAACAGGATAATCTTGTCAGGTTCGGCTACCTTGACAATAGTCTTTATTGCCTTTTCTAATGAATCATTCATTTGATAACCCTTCCATCATGCCGCAGTCAGTTGATTCTAACGCATCTTTATCATAAATCAGTATCATTCAACTGCAAACGCTTTTCTTAAAAATCTATCCAAAACATCCGTCTTTGTTTCACCATCCTGCTCCGGACGAAGATTAAACTTGTTCAGCCTCAAAAACCGGTAGCCATAGCTTTCAAGTTCTATCTGCCTGCTAATGTCGTAATCAAGGTATTCTTGTGAAAAATTATAAAAAGACGAAACCCCTTATCTCTTTAATGAGTTAAGGGGTTTCTTTTAATCATATAATTCTCCACCGTTTATGGTTTAAATGAATGCCATGAACATTTTGCAAACAATTAATCCATAAACAAAAAATAGTCAAGGATACTCATAAATTAGCTTGTACCTAAAATCTGCATAACTAATCTCGAAAGCATGTTATTTGTTTGTGTTACTAAGAATCCGAACAAAATCAATTAAAATAAGATAACACTTTTTTCGGTAAAAATAAATATCTTGACAATAATCCGTGATGGATTTAAATAGGCTCAAAAGTATATTACACAACTTAATGGTGGCCCTTTGGGCGTAATAGGGAAACCGGTGAAATTCCGGTACGGACCCGCCGCTGTAACCTCGCTCTTTTCCTTTGGAAAAAGAGAACTTTTTTAGCATGTTAACGCCACTGTATTGAAGAATCCGTATGGGAAGGCAGCTAAAAGGGCGGGGGAGTCAGAAGACCTGCCATTTTGTTTGGCGTTGGGGAGAAGGTAAATCCTCAAGCGGTTACCGCTTGAGGATTTTTTTTTGTTATGAAAGCAGCAATCCTTAAACAACCCGGAAAATTGGAAATAAGGGAGGTACGAACTCCGGAATGCCCGGCCGGCGGGGTGCTGGTAAAAGTTAAAGCTTGCGGAATTTGCTCTTCCGATGCAAAGATGGTGACGAACGGGCATCGGGCGCTGAACTACCCCAGGATCCTTGGCCATGAAGTTGCAGGAGTTATAGAACAAAGCCGAACAAACGCGTTTAAAGAAGGCAGCCGAATTCAAATTGCCCCGGGGCTTCGATGCGGCAAGTGCTCCTATTGCCTTAAGGGGATGGACAACCTGTGCCCATATCGACAAATTTTAGGGTTTACGTATAACGGCGGCTTTGCCCAATACATTGCAATTCCCATTGAGGACGGCATTGTCGGAAGCCTCAATATCATTCCTGACGCAGTAAGCTATAATCATGCGACTCTGGCTGAACCCCTGGCCTGTTGTATTAATGCTCAGAACAAAATCAATATTACTAAAAATGATACGGTGTTGATCATCGGAGCAGGTCCTCTGGGTCTTTTACATGCACTTGTTGCCAAACTAAAAGGGGTTGAACATATTTTAATCAGTGAACCGCAAACTCATCGACGAAAAACAGCCATCCACACCTGGGCCGACACGGTCATCGATCCCGGCGCCGATAATATGACGGAAAAAGTTATGACGGCAACACACAACAAGGGTGTGGACGCACTCATATTTGCCTGCTCCCAATTGGGAATTAATGATACGCTTATAAAATTACTGGCCCCGGCGGGCAGGGTCTCAATTTTCAGCGGCATTGCTTCTCAATTCTCACAAAGCAGCATTGACTTCAATCAGATCCATTATAATGAATTTTTCATCAGCGGTGCTTACGGGTGCACCGCCGATCAAAATCGCAAAGCCATGGATTTGATCTCATCAGAACCTCGGCTGGCACAAGAATTAATAACTCACCGTGTCAATCTTGATAGTATCCATCAAGGCATTGAATATACGGCATCACAAAAAGGATTAAAAACCATCGTGGAGGTTTCGCATGAATGACAAGTTCAAAAAATTCGGAAATTCGATCACCTCTTTAATTTCAGGTATAGACCTAAACAGAAAACAAACAAGAGAATTGGTTTCTGAAATTCTCAACAATAAACAGTCTGAAATTCATCAGGGAGCATTTCTTGCGGCGATTACTGCCAAAGGGCCCTGTCCTGATGAAATTGCCGGAGCATGGGATGCAATTTACGATATTGATACGGTAAAAATCCGGCCGGATACAAAACAGCCCATGGTCGACAACTGCGGCACAGGCATGGACAGTTTCAAGACTTTCAATATCAGTACGGCTGCAGCCATTGTGGCTGCGGCCGGCGGCATCTGTCTTGCCAGACATGGAGCAAGGGCCATTACTTCACGTTGCGGCACAGTTGATCTTTGTGAAACCCTGGGTGTGGATGTAGAATGCCCTGTGGAAACTGTCAAAACAAGCATAGAAAAAGTCGGTATCGGCCTTTTCAATGCCATGAGTCCTTTTGTGCATCCACAGGCCCTGTTCAGGATACTTTCCCAGATGAGTTTCGGCAGCATCCTTAATATCGCTGCATCTCTGGCAAACCCGGTCATGCCCAAATATGGTGTACGGGGGGTTTACGCCAAACAGATGATCTCTCCTGTTATTGAAACCATGAAAGAAATCGGCTTTAAAAGGGCCCTGGCGTTTCATGGCACCTCAGGAACCGGGGTTGGAGGAATAGACGAGCTGTCTCCAGTGGGAAAAAGTTATGTTGCAGAGTTGGAACCGGACGGCAACATCTTGCGTTATACAGTCGACCCCAACTCTGTGGGTCTGATGAATACAATCAAATTGAAAGACATTGCAGCAAGAAACGATCCGCGAGAAGAAGCCCACAGGCTTTTAAGGCTGTTCACAGGCATAGACAAAGGCCCGTTGTACGAGACTATTTGCCTGAATACGGCACCTATTTTCTATGTAACGAAAGAAGTGGACACGTTACAGAAGGGGGTGGAAAAGGCTCGTGATATAATCGATTCCGGACAGGCAATGGATAAATTGTGGCAATGGGTACAGACCCAGAATCGAAACCCGCATGCCGG
>CAZBOB010000002.1:0-87410 GCA_964492995.1 uncultured Desulfobacteraceae bacterium
AAGTTCGGTGGCGGGTTAAAATTTGAGCCTGTTGACAAATCCCGCTCAGCGGGGATGCAGAAATTGAGCAATAAGTGGCGTTTTGCAAAGGTCTCGATACAACTATGAAGTCACTCTCAGGTACACTGGAAATGCTACCGGTAATCGATCGCAAAATCTTTGCACCTTTTTTAGAACGATTAAAAATAATTTACTCAGCTATGGACAAAAAATATCAGGAAGCTGCTGATTATTATAATTTTTATTGTACGGGCTGCGACGACAATTGCTGTTTTACCCGCTTCTATCATCATACCCTTTTGGAATATTTTTATATCATGGAAGGGTACAACACCCTCGTTAATGAAAAGCAGGTCGAGGTGAAGCGCAGAGCTTTGGAAGTGTGCCGGAAAACCCGTGAGCCTGATGAAAAAGGGGTCTCTGTCAGATTGATGTGCCCACTTAATGTTAACAATTTATGTCTGATTTATACCTACCGGCCTATGATATGCAGATTGCATGGCATTCCCCATGTACTTCAACGGCCCGGTCAGGGGGTATTTTATGCTCCGGGTTGCGAGGTTTTTATCAAACAGTGTCAAGAAAAAAAGCCTTTCAAGTTTGACCGGACACCCTTTTACATGGAAATGGCTGAACTGGAAAAGGAACTGAAACAGGCGGTCAGTATGACGCAAAAGATAAAAATGACTGTGGCGCAGATGTTAACAACCTTTTAATGCCTTAATTTTAAGCACGTTAGATAGTGTCCATCCATTCACCTGCTTGACAAAATATCCGTAAAGATGACCCACAAACCTGCTCTCCATCGATCATTATTTCTGGCTGTTCGGTTTCAGAAGGCCAGGGGCACGAAGGAACAGGTTACAATTGGAATATTGGATAAAAAAAATGAGAAAACTACTTTTTCTTTTGATTGTTTGTCTGCCCGCAACGGGCTGGAGCGCTAATCTTCACTATGCGCTTGGTGTTCAAATAAACACCCATGAACGGAAAATCACCGGCACTGCCCGTATTAAAGCTTATGCCGATATAAAAATAGGTCTGTGTGTTCGCAATCTGCATAACCTGAAAGTGGATGGCAGCGCCGAGGTTAATACTGCCGATGACAGCATCAATCTGACTGTGCAAGACGGCCAAAAAATAACTATAAGTTATGAAGCCATGTTCAACCCAAATGGTACAAATTTTATCGACAAAGAAAATGTGTTTTTAATCGACAACTGGTATCCACATCCGAATGTTTTGGTTGAGTATGATCTCGCCGTGACCTTACCGGAAAACTTTATAGCCACCTCAGAATCTGAATCCGTAACCATCCAAAAACATGGAAAAACAAAAACGTTTGATTTTAAGTTCAATCACCCATTGGACAGTTTACATCTGGCGGCTTCAACCCGGTATGTTATGCAAAAAGACCAATATAACAATATTTCTATAGAATCTTATTTCTTCAAAGAAGATGCTCAACTTGCAGATACATATATTGCTTATACTAAAAAATATCTGGCAATGTACGAAAATATGCTTACATCGTATCCATACAAGCGTTTTGCTATTGTAGAAAATATTTTCCCCACAGGCTATTCAATGCCGACTTTTTCCCTGCTGGGTAAACAGGTGGTGAATTTGCCGTTCATTGTTAAGACATCCTTAGGACATGAAATTTTACATCAATGGTTTGGCAACTCCATTTATATCGATTTTACATTGGGCAATTGGGCGGAAGGAATCACAACTTATTTTGCGGATTATCATTATGCCACTCTTGATGGCAAAGACACAGACTATCGCAAACAAATCCTGGTGGATTACGATGCCTATGTAAATGCTGGCAATGCGATTTCTGTGAGTGATTTTTTCAGCAGACGGAATAAAGCCCAAAGCACCATAGGCTACGGAAAATCAGCAATGTTCTTTCATGGATTAAGAGAACTCTACGGTGATGATTCGTTTTTTGCAGCCATACGGGCCTTCATTTATGAAAATAGTTTTCGCAAAGCTTCCTGGAACGATATACAGCGCGCTTTTGAAAAAGTAACCGGAAAAAAACTGAAACCATACTTCGGGTACTGGCTCAGCCGGAAAGGTATCCCCCGACTTGAAGTAAAAAATGCTGAGTTGCGTGTCCAACAGGGACAAATTAAGCTAAACTTCGAACTATTACAAAAGGGAGAAGTTTATCCACTGATAATCCCCATATCTTTATACACCGACACAGGTAAAAATATGCAATTTATCCATGTGAAAAACTCTAAAGAGAAGATCAGTCTTTTTATGAATGAAGTGCTCAATAAAGCTGTCATTGATGAAAACTACGCAATTATGCGACACTTAGCACCTGAAGAAATTCCTCCGGTTCTGGCCGGCATTATGGGCAAACAAAAGCTGACTGTCGTTGTTTCATCCACGAAACGGTGCATATATCAACCTATTATTGACGCTCTTGGGATTGAAAATATTACTTATGTAACTCCGGGCAACATCACATTTAGTAAAATCAAAGATAATTCGTTTCTGATTGCCGGTTATAATAATATTTTTGTAAATATGCTGTTCGGAAAACAAGCCGCCCCAAAAGATGGCGTGTGTATAAAAGTTTATAAAAACCCATACAATGCATCGGAGCGCATTGCTCTGTTACATGCTAAAAACAAAACAGAAGCTCAGGCGGTACAGCGCAAAATACCGCATTACGGTAAATACACCGAGCTGGCTTTTAGAAACGGGAGGAACACCTACAAAGCTATTGCCGGAGCAGATAACGGCATCCTGGTACTGTCGCGCCCGGCACCCCGGGTACTAAAGCCCGATATGCTTACAACCGTAAACAGTATTATTCCATATCTCAAAGCATCCCGCATTATTTACATAGGGGAAAGGCACGACCGGTTCGCCCACCATATTAACCAGCTGCAAATCATTAAAAAGATGCATAACGCCGGATATAAACTGGCTGTGGGTATGGAAATGTTCCAAAAGTCTTTTCAACCGGTGGTGAATGACTACCTGGCCGGGAGGATCGATGAGCATAAATTTTTGCAAAAGACTGAATATTTCAATAAGTGGCGGTACGATTATAATTTGTATAAACCGATCATCGATTACCTCAAACAACAAAACTTGCCCCTTGTAGCCCTCAATATCCAAAGTGATATCAGCCGTAAAGTTGCTCGTGAAGGCATATACAGCCTATCAGATAAAGAGAAGACACAATTTCCCCGTTCAATCGATTTTTCAAATGAACGCTACAGGAGTAATTTGAAGGAGGTGTTTCCTTTGCACAAAGAACAAGGGGAGTTAAAAGATTTTAGTTTCTTTTTACAGGCGCAAATTCTGTGGGATGAAGCCATGGCGGAATCTGCCCGGCAGTTCTTAACAGACAATCCGGAAAGTAAACTGGTGATACTGGCGGGAAATGGTCACGTTAGACATAAATATGGAATTCCTGAACGTCTTTATCGGAGAAACCACGAACCTTTTACGGTTGTTGTACAGGACGAAGAAATTGAAGACGGAATTGCTGACTATGTACTTATTACCACAAAATTAGAGGGGGAAAAATCGCCTCGACTGGGTGTAATAGTTGAAGAAAAAGACCATGGCCTTGAAGTCATGAGTATGAGTCATAATAGCCCTGCCCAAAAAGCAGGATTGCAGGAGGGTGATATTATTCAAATGGTTGCGGGGCAGTCAATACAATCGCTGGCAGACTTAAAACTTGCGCTGTTTTATAGCAAAATCGGAAGCAGGCTCAAGATTAAGCTTGAAAGGGCGGGTAAGAAGCTGGATAAAGAGATTGAATTGTTCCATCATTCCCCCAGAAAAAAATAACCGGGTTACGGTAACATCGCCTTAATTACAATATATTGTATTATTTTTTATTCGACATACAACATATATTATGTGAATTTTAAATATTGGTTGTTATAACTTGCCCCGGGGGATAGGATATATCGAAAACTTAGGGGTTTTGCCCCGCCTGCCATTGCAAGCTCGCCCGCCAGCCGAGCCCGCCGAGTTTCTTATTTAAAGCCTCAACAATTTCAAAACATTCCTCAACTCGAGTTTGATCATATAAGTAGGCGTCACAAGGAGTTGTTTCCTCCCTTGGGCAAGTCTTTTACAGCCAAACTTAACAAACACCCTTAGCCCGAATATTTCATGAAAACTTTCGAGAAGCCTTTTTATTAGTAATGAAAAAAGTTTGTCATTTACAATTTTGCTTATAGTTGTGAGGTGACAGTTTGTACCGAAAACAACAGAGATGATAATCTTACCTGTCCCGAAACCCAACAATATACAATAACTTGGGGGTGATCAGAAAAATATTACTATATGTCGTATTTTTACTTGAAAAATCTTTTTATTTAATATAAAGGTTGCCTATTGTTCTTAAATAAAAGAAAGGAGGAGATTTATGAGAATTATTGCAAGTGCGAATCAAAAAGGAGGATGCGGTAAGACAACAACAGCCATTAACCTTTCATCTTCTTTATCTTTAAAAGGTAAGAGAGTATTGCTCATTGATTTTGATCCTCAGGCCCACGCAACCATGGGTCTGAACATAACGCCTTCCGATCTTGAGAAAACTATTTATGATGTTATAACTCCAAAAGAAAATGAGTTTTTAGGGATTGAAGATATTTTGGTGCCGATTAAAGACAACTTTGACCTTGCTCCCTCAAGCCTGATCCTCAGTGCAGTCGAACAAGAGCTTTCAGGAATGGAGGGCAGGGAAGACAGGCTTTTGAAGGCTATTCAGGGACTCAAAGAACCATATGACTATATTGTAATTGATTGTCCCCCAAGCATTGGGCATCTTTGCTTTAATGCTCTTCGTGCCTGCGAAGAAGTGATTATCCCCATCGATATGAGCCTTTTTTCTCTTCGTGGTGTTGCCAAACTGCTAGAAATCATTATCCTGCTTAAAGACAAAATTGGCCATGATGTTAAATCTCGTGCGCTTATCACCATGTATGATCGCAGGACACGCTACTCCAGGATTGTTTTAGAGAAGGTTAAAACAGAATTTGGGAACGATGTCTTTGAGACGGTAATTCGTTATAATATCCGCCTCAGGGAAACGGCGGATTGTGGCTTGCCTGTTGGAGATTATGATAAAAATGCCATTGGTCACAAGGATTACGAAAACTTGGCTGAGGAGGTTATTCGCTCAGAGGCGGCCAGGATGTACCCGGATCTCAAAACCTTGAGCGAAACGGAAGATATCTTACAGAAGACAGAGGAATATATTGATATGTCCGTGAAATCACCTGAGCTTGAGCAGCCGACTTCTGAGATGGAGGAATTCTCCACTTATTCTCTTCAATCCAATTATTCAGAAATGGTTGAAGCCATTAACACCGAATCCACGAATTCTTATTTTAACGATGACGATGGATGGAAAGGAAATAAATAACTACTTGAGGGGTCGTAGAGTTTTTTCGACTCAATAGCTCCATAAATAATCAGCGACTACATCATACAAACTCATACATAAGGGCTCGTAAAGAAAGAACAGAAAATATAGCTTTAAATAAATAGGTTATATGACTACTCGCTTAACGCATTTTAATTACGAACACAAAATACCGCTGTTCTATCTTAACGATCCCTAATGTATTCAAACAGTGTATGATTTCGCTGCTGATCATTCATTACGCTATCTACAAAGCTTTATAGAAAAAACACCCCGACTGCTGAGCTACTTAAGGGAAAAAGAGGAGCGGCAAGAGGCCGCATTCTAAATGGAAAAAAAGAGCCTGGAAAAGGGTATAAAGGACAGAAGGGGTTTAGAGAACATCTCAAACTTATTTTTGTCAACTAACGAAAAGGCAAAGGAAAATTTGCAGCAGGCCGAAGATCAATGCAAGGTTGAAGAAACGGTAACCGTTTGTAAAAAACTTGTATTTAAAAATGATGAAAATGTTCAGCAAAATATGATAAGAACCCTGTCCAAGCATCTAGAAGAAGGATATAATTTAAAACGTATTGACCTCCAAAAAAATGAGGATATTTCAAAGCCGAGAGGCAGAATGCGCAGAGAGGAAGAGGTGATTATTTTTATAAAAGACCCCCTAACCCCTTAGCATTTTTGCATCTATATTTTATCATCCCGAGGACTTAGCGGCCTCGCCCCAACTGGCTTCCGACCCGTAGGGCCTGCACCCCGGAAGAAATAATGGAGTAATGGCCCGGTGAAATAAAAAAAGTATCGCCGGGTAAAAATGACGCCAGGCACTTTCTGCACACCTGTCTCCCTGTTAGCATACTTATCACCAAATGGCTCAGGCTAAACGTATTTGATTTCATTGCAGCGTAGCGTCGTGGAGCGTTATCCCTGTATTGGGATTCAAATGCGTTTGCCCTGCCAAATGGCTTCTTCTGGATTGACACTTTTATGGTATTCCTTTATACCCCCACTGATAATAATGAAACTTGCCAATAGCCGTACCCTAAAGTGATGCTGACCGTTTTTAATAAAATGGCCGGCTGTCTTTGGGATTAGATAAAATATGATCGGTGTTGAAAATCTTCATAAAAGCTTTGGTTCTCAAATTCTTTTTGAGGGTGCCGGCTTTAAGCTCAATCCAAAGGAACGAATTGGACTTGTTGGCCTCAATGGACACGGAAAAACAACCCTTTTTCGAATCATCATCGGAGAAGAGTTTCCGGACGCTGGAACCATAAGCATCCCCAAACATTACCGAATCGGTTACGTTCGGCAGAACCTTGATTTTACAAAAGATACAGTTCTCAAAGAGGTTATGACCGGGCTGGCATCCCAGGAACGGGGCCATTACTGGAAGGTTGAAAAAGTTTTAATGGGCCTGGGTTTCAACAAAGACGACATGCAACGCCATCCCTTTGATTTTTCCGGGGGATTCCAGGTTCGCCTGAACCTGGCCAAAGTGCTGGTTTCCGAGCCTGATCTATTACTTTTGGACGAACCCACCAACTACCTCGACATAACCTCCATCCGCTGGGTGGAACGCTTTTTGATGAACTGGCCTCGTGAAATGATGCTTATCACCCATAACAGGGGGCTTATGGACAAACTGGTCACCCATACCATGGGAATATATCGCAAAAAAATGCGTAAAATCGGTGGAAATACCGAAAAATTTTACGCCCAGATTGCTCAGGAAGAAGAGGTGCATGAAAAGACCCGAATTAAAGATGAGCGACGCTGCAAGGAAATCGAACAGTTTATCGAGCGTTTCAGGGCCAAGGCCAGACTTGCCAATCTGGTGCAGTCACGAATTAAAACTCTGGCCAAAATCGGGAAAAAAGAAAAACTAGAGAAGCTCAAAGCCCTTGATTTTGCGTTCAGAAGCAGTTCTTTTCTCGGCAAGCACGTCTTGAGCGCCGGGGATTTATCCTTTTCTTACGATTCCCGTAAACCGTTAATCAAGAACTTTAGCATTACCATCAGGGCAGGAGAGCGTATATGCGTTGTCGGAAAAAACGGTAAAGGTAAAACCACGCTGCTTAGACTACTGGCCGGCGTACTCAAGTCGCAAAGCGGTGATATCGTCTTAAACCCCGCTGTCCGGAAAGGTTTTTTTGAACAGACCAATATCCAAAGCCTGGTCCATACTCGAACCGTTGAAGAGGAAATTCTTTATTCACATTCAGATGTCGATCGTCAGCAGGCGCGCAATATCTGCGGTGCCATGCTGTTTGACGGCGATAAGGCCTTAAAAAAAATTAGTGTGCTCTCCGGCGGTGAAAAAAGCCGAGTGTTGCTCGGTAAGCTTCTGACTACGCCGGTAAACCTGCTGCTGTTAGACGAGCCCACCAACCATCTCGATCTGGAATCGTGTGATGCCCTTCTGGCCGCCATCGACAGTTTTGACGGGACGGTGGTGATGGTAACTCACAACGAAATGTTTTTAAAAACCCTTGCCGAACGTTTGATTGTGTTTCATAACGACGAAATCTTTCTATTCGAAGGCGGTTACCAGCGGTTTTTGGAAAAAGGCGGGTGGAAAGATGAAGAAGATGTTCTGAATTCCGCTCCCGGGAAGACTAAAAAGGACAACACCCGAATAAAGCTGTCCAAAAAAGAGATACGGCGTCGGCGCTCGGAATGTATTACCGAACGTGGCAGGATCCTCAAGCCCCTGGAACAGCGTCTCCAGCGGACCGAAGACCATATTGAAGAACATGAAAAAACGCTCGCTGAACTTCATGCCGCCATGCAGACGGCCACACAGACCGGTGACGCTAGCAGCATAACGGAACTGTCAAAGTCGATTCATCGCTGCCAAGCGGACATCGAAAAACTTTATGATGAACTTGTAAAATTTTCCGGTGCTTTAGAGGCACAAAAGGCTATTTTTGAAGAAAAATTACAAAGACTGGAATTCGATTTAAAAAACCTTTCAAGTTTTGATAAAACTCGATCTATCAAGTGCTGATTGAGTGATAACTACTTGCAAGTCATTCATAGATACCCGAAAAGTAATTTTTATTTGATTTTCGATATTTCGTTCATATGATGGCTATGCAAGTTTTTTGTCCCATGGATGGAAGGTCCTTGGGTACCGGACGCAAAACCAGTCGAACACAATGTTGCATTTCAAAATTAGATTCAAAATTTCCGGTGTTGATGCAGACCGATTTTCCGATTAATGACGGCGTGGAATTGTAACCCAAAGAATATGGTTGGATATTAAGAGGAATGACATGATTAAGTGGCCAATTCAACGATTTCATGGTTTGCGGAAGGGAATCCCCCTATTCTTGGTTATCTGCCTTGCATTAGCTGTCAGCCGATGTGGAACTGCCGAGGAAAAGCCCCTTTTGGTTCAGAGTTCACTTCCATATTCGGAAGATGCGCTTGAACCCTATATCTCCGCAAAAACCATGAACCTTCACTACGGCAAACATTATGCCGGGTATGTGACCACGGCCAACCGCTTGTTCAAGGGCAGCGCCTTCCGGGATAAAACCGTTGTGGAGGTCATCCATCTCACCGCGGATAAAAAAGAATACTTGGACCTTTTTAATAATGCCGCACAAGCCTGGAACCATGCTTTCTTCTGGCAATGCATGAAACCGGGTGGCGGTGGGTTACCAAAGGGCAAGCTGGCAAAGAAAATCGAAGACTCCTTCGGAAATTTTGATACGTTCAAGAAGGAATTCCTGGCGGCATCCCGGCGTCAGTCTGGCAGCGGATGGGTGTGGTTAGTCCTGGACCGTGACACACTGAAAGTGGTGACAACTGCAAATGCAGATACACCCCTTGCTCACGGACTGAAACCGGTTTTTACCGTTGACGTCTGGGAACATGCTTATTATTTGGACTATCAGAACCGGCGTACCGATTTTGTTGAGACGGTACTCGATAAACTGGTGAACTGGGATTTTGTTGCGTCCCAACTGGAACTCCATCATAAGACCCCATAATCCATATATTTAACATCTCAATAAATTATGGGGCCTACTGGTGATAAAATGTAACATGTCTGGCTGTTTGAGCAGGTTAGTGAGCCTTAAGAAAAAACAGCGAATAAGATCTTTCATCTTTTAAACATATGATGGTGCATTTAAACAATTAATATTAAAAGATTGGCTACTGTTTTTTCTTTAGGCTCACTTAAATGCGAGTTCCAGACATGTTACATTTTATTATCAGTGGGCGCCTAAGTATTATCATTTAATATACCAGAACCTATTGAGAAGTTGCCAAGAACTACTTTAACCTATTGACTGGAAAGAACTTTTCATGGAGCATCAAATTGTAGTTATCGGAGCCGCCCCCCCGGGGCGCCTATTGATTTCGCAGAATCGCCTCTTATTTGAAAAAACATCCGCTCAAACACCCGGTTCATATTCATCTGATTGAAAAATCCGGTTTTCATAATCTTTCGAGAGTCGTTCATATTTCGCTTTTATTAAATCAAATTCTTTTTTTTCTTTGAGCTTTTTTAAATATTGATATGGCAGATACCATTCTTTATTATAAGTTCCGATTTTTCTGAATATATCACTATGTGCTGCAACCAATAAGTCGAAAGCTATTTTACTCATTCCCAAAAAATATGCTGTTTTATCCATACTAATAACGCCATATTTTTCTTTCTTGTATTTTTCCATACTATAATATTCGGAAGTTAATATAAGTCTTTCATCTTCATCCTTTATGAACTTCGCAATTAAATATGATTTTAGAACAGATAGTAGTTTTCTTATCCTTATTCTTGCATGGGATTTCGGAAGTAATGCCAGGGAAAGTTCAGGCTTGTTATTTATGAGTTCACTACAAGCAGTTTTGATTTTCTGAGACCTCCAGGAAGCTATTCTTTTTAATTTTGATTTCTTATAATAACTGATACTTCTTCCTAAATATTGTCCGAAACTTTTTCCTCCACATTTTTTTAAAAATTCTAATTCTTCTTCTATTTCAGAGTAAAGTGTAAGCCCTTTTCTTTGTCCATAGATTTCTTCATGGATTTTTTCAACCTCGAATTTTGAACCGGAAGTTACAGCATTCTCTGTTCTTTTTTTTAGTTTCAGAGCGTAATTATATACCTTCTTCGGAACCGTTTTTAATTCACCGGATTCGTAACGAACAACCCATTGATTTAATACTAATGTTGGATTAATTTTTAACGTTTCTTTTAAATAGTCTAAAACCGGCTTCATCTCCTTATAAAATACTCGCTCTTCTTGTCCATTTAAATCAAGTTGTTTCATCAATTTCTTTATTTCTGACCGGGTAAATCCCTGGTCGAAAAATTTTTGTTCCATAACTCTTTCTAAATTGTTGTCGACAGTTTTAGTAACCCCACTAAAAATTCTATAATCTACTTTTTTGAATTTTTTGCCTCTATAGAATTCCCTATAAAGATCTGCCTCTGTTATATCATCATTCAAGTATACCCATAACCTCACCATTCCCCTGAAATACTCTCCGTCAACTCTTTTTAGGGCTTGGTAGGGTGGTTCTTCGCCAAAGATCAACTTATAATTTTCTGCTGAAAGAGATTTGATTCTTCCATGAATAATATTATATACCAATCCATATGGAAGGCCCATATCATTGGATAGTTCAGAAATCATTCCACCAGAGACTATTTTAAGCAAATTATTTAACATCTGTTTACTTAATTCGACTCTTTGCTGATCTAATGATTTCATTTTTGAATACATTTTAAAAACCTCAAAACTTCGGTATAGACAAAGTATACCACTATGTAGTATAATCATTTTCGCTAAAAAGTAAATATCAATGATGAATTTTATATTTTATGAGTAAATTAAAAAGAACAAGAACACGGCGAATGATAAACATCATTGTCAAGATGTGACAGCATTACCCGGCTGCGTTGGCTGATCTTTTCAATGGAAAAGGTAAAAAGCAAATCAAAGGAGTTGAATATGGATGTTACGGATGTTATAAATAATAAACGGCTGTTAATTTTTTGATCCTGATAACGAAGTCCCTTTGTTGAAAAAAATTATCCGGAGAGGAGTCTCCCATGGGTGACCTTCACCCAATAAGGAATACAATTTAATGCGGATGAAAAGACTTGACAGGCAGCTACGAATAGAGGGTTGGAATCAGGACACATTGGACAACGCGAAAGTGGGTGTCGTTGGTGATGCAGACCTTTTGGCATCGCATTACCTTTTGTCGGCATCAGCCCTTGGAATCAACCGGTTGATTGTCCTTGCGCCGTCATTGAACAAGACGTTTGTTGACATCGCAAAAAAATTGAATTCGCGATTCAATCTGACCCACATAGAGGGATTTTACACCCATCCGGTTTTGGATGAAATCTTCAACGGATGCAACCTTATTGCGGATTTAAGTCATTATGGCCTGGCGAATAAGCTTTTACTGCAGAAAGGCTACAGAGAAAAGATTCCGATTATTAGAGGTTTTTGCTTCGAACAGTATGATGAGCAAGGTTTCAAGGTATTTACCTATGTAAGAGGTCGCGAATACCAGGAGCTCGAACAGCTTGTTTTTCCGAATAGTTTGCCCGACGATCATTTTGATGACGGGGTGCTGGATACGGTTATTGCCGGCATCGTACTGGAAGAGACCAAAAACATTTTGATGGGTCAGGAAGTGTCAGAAGATCTCATATTGTACACAAGGAAAAAAACGGCTGCTTCAAAAAACCAGCCCAGCACACTGGTGATCGGTTCCGGAGCACTGGGTATCTTCGTAGGGCTGGGACTTGCCTATTTGGGATTTCGGCACAGCACATTCATGGACCCTGATATTGTCGAGGAGACCAATTTAAATCGGCAGGTTTTTTTCTATGACGCTGTTGGCAATGGTAAAGCAGAAACACTGTCGAGAAGATTGAACCATCTTTTTAGAATGGACAACAATGCTTTAATGACTTACTTTGACAGAGAAACGGACATTGCGCCCTATGATATTGTTTTCGACTGCGTGGATAATTTCGAAACAAGAATTGTGTTGAGCGAAAAATGCAAGGCTCATGGCAAGACCCTGATCAGCGGCGGAACCAGCGCAGATGCAGGCCAGGTTGTTATCTATACGCCCGGAAAGAATGGGCCCACTCCTGCGGAATTGCTGGGATTATATGATATTGTCGGTAAACGAAAAGTCGATTCCTTTAGGCGAGAAAGGGTCTCTTGCAGTTACCAGCCTGATCCGTCCGTTATTATGACCAATCAGATTGTTGCCGGCTTTATGGTCGATGCTTATCGAATGTTTTTAAATGGTCAAGAACCTGTAAACGTTTTCTATGATGCGACAAGTAATAAGAGGATTTAAGTCAAAATGCATGTCTAAAGGAGGAATGGCAAGATGATCGATGTTGAGCGAAAAAAGGCTCTCCAAACCGATGAAGACGAAAAACTGTTGCCTCTTGTTCTTGAAATCATGCCGGGGCATGCTGCCGAGGGATTGATCGATATATATGAGCCTGGCAGCTATGAAGGCAAATCACTTCGGAAACTGTGTGACCGCACGCTAAGTAAAAAGAAATGGAGCATCGAGGAGCAGTTAATCGTGGAAGATGTCATCAGGCAACGGGAAGGCGGGAACTTGCTGTGCCGGGGACAAGAGATCGACGGTACAGCTTTGGAATACGCCGAGGCAGAGCAAACCGAGGCCGGTGAAAAATATTTGTATGTACCGATTCGAGCCATTAAACCTCAAGAAGGGGGAATGTAACCCTAACGTTGCAAAAGTCAAGGATGCCGCCCCAGTGAAATAGGCGCTTCATTTCATTGGGCAAGCATTTCACCCCAGTACGATAGTCCCTACCTACGGGGCAGGCAGGACAAGCAGATCTCCCGCTAACGGGATCTTCCTTCACTGCGACAAGGCGCCAAAGGAAAAGCCGCGTTCTATAACATGGTGTAAAAACATTACCATGGTATGAGTTTACACAAAAATATGGGTGCGAAACTTGAAGTGAATATTTCAGGAACTATCCGATTTAGCGCTCGAAACCGGGGAGTTGAAACATGAAACAGTTATTGGATTCGAATCTTGAACTTGTGGTCGAATCAGGTTTCATCTATGTACCTCTTTTGCTTGATCCGGCAATAGTCAGAGAGCTTCAAGCGCCATTAAGCTCCGGGGCATCGCCGGAACTATCTGGATCCCGGGGGTCAACGACAATTATCGAGGCCAAAGGCAGACACTTCATCCGAACCCTGAGCTTGCAATCCCTGCTGACGAACTTCGAGAAAATCAGTGCAGATTCATACCAACAACTGAGAAACGACTGTCTGCGGGAATATTTTTTCACTCCGGAACTTGACGGCGTATCCGTAGATGGAAAGCTCAGAACCATACTCTTCCAGGTGATGACTTATTTCATCAAAAAAAACAGGGGGCTGGAGAGAAGAAGACTGAGTGAGGAAGAAATACTGGATTTTATCGGGGAGAAGATTAATATTCCACCAGGGTATTATGAAAGGGCAAAAACATTTCTCGATACGGAATCCCTGAGAAGAATGCTCAGTGATTTGGAACAACAAGAAGCAACGCGCGAACCCCTGCAAAGCGGGCTGCTGTCGGCTCGCGAGCTACGCACATGGCTTCGTAAGGCATTATTCGCAAAAATTGTGCATCGTGAAAGAGAAGGTTTGAGAAAGGCGCTGCAAGTGCGAGAGCAATTCAGAAATACAAAAAAGAAACACATTGGAATACTGTTTTATATCGTAGCCAAAGGATCGTTGGAAATAGATGGTTTCGGTTTTTCGAGAATTGATTCCAGCGACGAGTACCTTGTATATAAGCGCACGGGGGAATACATCCTCAAGGATTACTATGCCCGCAATTACTTGTTTCCGGATTGCAGGGTGGCGGTTCCCACCTTCGGCGCTCTGAGACCTATCGTGATGGAGACATACAAACATCCTTTCCTGCTCGGCCATGAAGCCGGACAGGAAATCTGCCTGGGGCAATTCACCCCTCCAAAGAAATTCACTGCCGGCAACATCATCGGGGGCGTGGAAAAGGGCATCAATGCCCTGATCTATGGCTACGACAGCCGGCGAAGAAATGGCATTCACAGTCTGGATCGAAAACGGTTGCATGTCAAATCCATTGAGTTTGATGATTATCGGATCTGACGGGGAATGTCGCCGGGTAGCAGCCTTTAAAGCAAAATGAAAACCATTTCATGAAATTATGAATCTATTGGAGCACATAAGGCACAAACGGACTCGGAAGAGAAAAAAACAGCTTTTTGAGCGAGAGGTCTTTACTAAAATCAGTGCGCTGGTTCGATGGTACGGACTGGATGAGAATTTCCTGAAAAAACTCGATAACGCTGAGGATTACCCGCCCAGAGAGAAAATGGATTTCGTCCGGGTTAGAACAAAAAAGCCTTTTGATTTTCCATTATTTTCTTTATCTTCCCGGGATGAGTATGATCTGACTCGAGCACTTTTGAGGAAAGTGAACAACCCCTATTTGTCGTTTGCACATTCCCCGGAAGAAATCCTTCTGAGCGGGATTCTGTATCGCATGAATGCTGAACTGCGACCTGAGGAGTTGAGGCGCTATCATTTTGAGACCCTGCTATTGTGTGAACACGCTAAAAAGTATCTCAAAGATTTAGCGAATCAGGCAGCGGAGATCGGCAAAACAATAGATACAGGTTTCGAAACGGAAAATATCGAGAATAAAAAATCACAATGTGGCAGTTTAACCGAACATATAAAAATGCTTCATAACTTTATTACAAAGGTTGAAAGCACAGCATCTTAGTCAAAGTGAAAAATATGGATGACAGAGTATCCGGGCAACGCCGCCAGCGTATTGAAGAAAAAATTGCACAGCTGAGGAAAGAACAAGAAATTGAGGCTGTGGAAGAAATAATTGCATTTGACAAAACTCCGTCCCAACTCAAGGCAGATATGGACCGGTTTGTGATCGGACAAGAAAAAGGGAAGAAAATCATGGCCACTGCCATAGCGTTCCACTACCGGAGGCTGGGTGACGCTCTCAAAAAAAGGAATATTGAGAACAACTGGGACATTGACTTTATCCTGCGAAATACCAGAACTCCCAAGGCCAATATATTGATAATAGGTCCTACCGGCTGCGGTAAAACCTATACCAGCGAAACTGCTTCTCAGCTGGTGGGGGTATCCTTCGTGCATGAAGACATAACTAAATTTAGCGAAGTTGGGTACGTGGGGCAAAACGCCAGTGACATCCTGGTGGACCTTCTTCTGGTGTCTGGCGGAAACCCGCATGTGGCCCAGATGGGAATCGTATATCTTGATGAGATTGACAAAATTGCCACCGAGATCATCGCCTACAAAGATGTTTCCGGTAAGGGGGTTCAAAAGGGACTGCTGCATATGGTCGACGGTACGGAGAACACCGTTCACATTGGAAAGGAAAGAATATCCCTGTCCACGAAACATGTACTTTTTATCGCGGGAGGTGCTTTTGAGGATCTCGACGGCATCGTCAAAAAACGTATGGCCAGGCAGGGTCTTAAAGGCAATTGGCAAGACTACATGATGACAGACGACCTGGTTGCCTTCGGTATGGAAAGACAGCTCATGGGACGATTCCCTGTAAAAGTCGTATATGATCAACTGACAAAACAGGACCTCAAAGACATCCTGATAAAAAGCGAAGGCAGTGCGCTGCTGTCATATACCAACGACTTCAAAGCATGGGGGATCGACTTGATGTTCACGAATAGTGCACTTGCCGAAATCGCACGGCAGGCCGAAAAGGAAGGAACCGGCGCCCGGGGCCTGATAAACATTATCCACCGAGTGTTGCTGGAAGATATGTACCGGCTCCCGGGAAGCCATACCGGGGAATTCGTGGTGGATCAAAATTATGTAGAGGAGAGATTGGGGTGAGATTCAAAAGTCTTTCAGCGCTGAAGCGCCCGAGGCCGCTAGAAATAGCATTTTCAGATTTACCGCAGAAAATAGCGATTGCGCATTACGCCCGAGTGAAAGCTTATAAAATCAACGAGCTGGTTCACACAATGTACGGGGATAGTTTTGAATGGTATGGGTATACGCTGGCCAAAAGCGATACCCCCGAACTCATCGAAGACATAGGATTGCCAAAGAATGATCAGAACCTTCAAGATTACACAGCTATCGGTCCTGCGAGGATCGCCGAATTCCAGGAGTTATTGCCCAAGGAAACAATTATCAATGGCTGGATACACTCTCACGGAGCCCTGAATTACCGGCATTTTTCAAAGACTGATGAGGAAAACCACCTCACAGTGTTAAATTTTGTTGCGGCGAGATTAAGAAAGCCTGTGGCAAAGAGGGAGATTGCGATACAAGATTCCGTAATGTTGGTGAAAGGGCAATATGAAGATAAAGATTTGGAAAAAGGCAGTGTGTGTTTCATAACCGATGTGCCGGTTACAGAGGCGACGATCATGGAAACCGTTTATGGCAGTTTCTGTTATGGCATCGTGATTGGCGATGAAGGCTGGCATGAACAAGTGATTTATTATCAAGAGAGAGGCATCCTCTCAGGCCATACCACGGTAAGCAGCAAAGAAGCGGACGTTGTGTTCGTAGATACGGGCAGATCTTTGACCCAATCTGATATTAGCTCCTTAAGCGACGAGGTTGAGGTGAAGATTCAGCCCAACACCGATCCGCCGCCGGAGATGATCGAAAGAATGTAGGGTTTTCGCCCCGCCTTTCTCCAGATGAGACCTTTGAAAAATGTCAATTTTTGTTTAAGTTCAAGAAAGGCGATAATTTTAACCACAGGAATACATTGAGTATTTCGAGGATTAAAATTTGAGCCTGACGCAGAAATTGAGCAAAAAGGGGCGTTTTTCAAAGGTCTCCAGATGTTCTTCCTGCAGCGCTGCAATACCATTAGAATGAAAAAAATACCGAGAATATACCCGTATTGTTTGATGGTTATGTTCTTTTTTTACCAGTAATAGGGATAATAGTGGTAGCGATACCAATAGTAGGGATACGGATAAAACCAGGGGTCATAATAAAAATCAGGGTAATAGGCTTGATCTTCTGGCCAAAGGTATATTTCACGGCTTTGAATTTTGAGATATGGCTGGGAAAAATCATTGATTTTTTCGACCACAGAGCCGACCACCGTGCCCGCCACGGTAATTTGACGATCTTTGCTGTAAATCTCCGGGTCCAAGAAGCCCTTTTGCGAAATTATGAATCTTCCTTCTGAATAATCCTTTGATTTGGGCTCTTCTGTAAACCCCAGCGGTGCTTGCAAAACTTTGATAATGGTTTGATCCGTCAAATTATTGGTTTCCAGGATGTACCCGCCCAGGATCACGGTATCTCCCAGATATTTATCCGATTCTTGGAGAAGTATTTTAAAATCAATCGGCGGTATTGCATCCGTCCGGATTTGTTGAGAAATAACCGAACAGGACCCGGTAAAAACCATAATCAGTATTGCCAGCAATGCCCTTCTTAAAACATTCATCATACCTAATTCTTTTAAAATTAGAGTGATAACTTCCGAACTTAGCTCGCTGAGTTTATGCTGAGTAACGAAGTGCTCACAATTGGATAGTAATTATCAAAAATATTTTCCAGTTGGCCCGCGTCTGAGTGACCAACGATCAACGAATCTCTTCGATAAGTCCTAACAGCGTGTTTTTTAATTTTACTCTTTGGTATTTCTCTTTGTAGTTAAACCCAATACAAGCGCAAATTAATTGTAAAAGAAGTAAAAAAGTACTCGAAATGCTCCAGAAAACAGTGTATTATGAAAGTTAAGTAGTCAAACATTAATACACAGAAAGGAGCATCTCGGTGAAACGAAATATCTCCAAAAAACTGGCAAAACGCAAGAAGAAAATAACTAAAAGATTAAAAAAAAAAGAAATTGGGAAAACCAACCTCATCCTATGGTGTCGGCCTCTAACATTCACTATGACATTGATGGTCGCAACAAAGGGATTGCCAACGGTGGCATCGGCATCATACATCAATTGACAAGAAAGTCCGGTTTTGTTAATGAAATTGATGGGCGTCTTAAGCTACTCAAGCGCCATCTGCCTTATCATGAATCAGACCATGTGCTTAATATTGCCTATACTTTGAATAGCTCTTTAGTCAGACCGATTTTTTTTGAATAATTTGTTCCTGTAAGCTTTTTGTGTACGTTGAAACAACAACTCTTTCATCAGGATTCCTTAGTAAAAACTCCATCACCGGTATAAGATAGCCTTGTGTTTTTCCTGTACCGGTGCCTGCTTCGATGCACAGAATGGAATTATCGTTTAAAACAGGCTCCTGCGAAATCACAACAGATAGGCGAGGATGAGTGCATGTCGTCCCAGAAGAAAATATTTTCTTTACCAATTACGCGATCCAAGGACACTGATCAAGGTTTGAGCCCAGGCCGTCATGGTGTCCTCCTTACTGATGCTTGGCAATGGCTTTCAGTCGATCAATTACGAGTGACAATCTGGCTTGGCTAGCAATGTCAGAGGGCAAATGGCCTGGCAGGGCATCAGTGAAATATCGATTTCTCGACAATTTAAAGAAACGTTCCGCCAAATAGTTTCTCAAACCACTTTCCGCCATCTTGATCTCAAAAACAATTTCAGGCCTTCCATCCACTACCGCTACGATATCTTCCATATCTCTACTCAGGAGATAATCTCGATTGCCGCGATAATCGAAAGCCTCTAATTTTGTAGCTAAAAAATACGGTGCCGGTAGTAAGCGAATCCGTGTGCCCGAAGGTAAATCGAAGTTCTCAGCGGCGGCAAAAGCCGGTGCAAACCACTGGTTTCCAAAGCCCAAGATCTGTGGATCGGTTGGCATGACATCCAGAATGGAGCCTTCGGTTTTCCAACGGCAGATTGGTGCCTCAAAACTGAGATCTTCAGAGAAGCCACGCCCACGCAGTCTTTCAGCCAGACGATGGTAATCTACCAAGGAAGCGATCTCGACAATGACATCAACATCATGGGTCACGCGGATCGGTGGCGCGGCCGGATCAGTCAGCAGCAAACCGGTGGCGCAGCCGCCAAGAAAAACCATCTTGTCTGCCAAGGACCCCAACCGTTGAACGGTTGTTTCGAGAATCTCAAGGTTGGGGTTATCTTTCATTGCCATACCGTTGCAACCGTTTTTTAAGTTCCCTGGCAGCCATTTCGCGCTCTCGGGCGCGTCCACCGCGAATGGCATCGATCAGCACTAGCAGCTCATAGAGTTGACGATCCTCCCGAGCCGCTTTTGGGGCGGATTTATACAGAGGCGAAAACGCTTGCCCTCGAACCTCACCATCTGGATCCGGCCATACCGGTGGTGGCTCCCCGTTTGAAACAAAATGCTCTATCAATGGAGGACCGGCATGGGCGGTAGGCATACCCCTGGTCAGCTCACCCCGATCTGAAATAAACACATATTTGAGTCCCTGGACGAGAAATTCTTCCAGGTTACGGACATTGGGAACCACACGATCCTGCTGACGGACTGCGAGTTGAGCTGCCAAGGCTCGCTTCACTGCGGCATGCACTTCCGACGGGCTCATGGCTAACGCGGTCGCTAATGTATTGTAGGACCACCTTCCACGCCCAATGGCCACTAATTTCAGTAGGATAAGAACATCTTGAGGTTTTAGAACCATCGCTGATTCTCCTTTCGCGATTCGCGAATAGAGAATGCCTGATATCTAAATCTTTGTCAACCAACTTATCTGAACCAGAGATCGAACCCCTATCGATTTTTTGCGAAAAGTCTTGCTGCATCACATTTTACAAAAACTGGGCTTCCGGGACTCCGCTCCACCTTCATCTCTTCTTAAAGCTCCCCTTTTACCCCTAAAATTGACCGACGATCAGTTTTTGGCCTATAGTTGCCGCTCAACTGACAGCGGATTTTTCAGCCCGAGGTACTTGCCAAGCTCCGTTGCCGTCAGGCCCAGATCCCGAATCGCCCAGTAGGCCAGAACACTACGGGCACGTACCCGATCGGGCTGTTTTCCGGCCACAACCACTTGGTCTTTTTCAATGCCAAAGATTTTAGCAACCCTTTCGGCAATCTTTGTCAGCGTCTATCCTTCCGCCTTTAACCGGTACCGTCGTTCCATTTGCTCTGATGCCTGGCTCAGAACTTTTTCGACAAAATCACTGTCCCCTAAAATGCGCTCATCTCCCTTTATATGAATCTTCATCCTTCGCATGGATTTTAATACACCCCAACCACCGATACTTCTTAATAGTCCTCCTCCGGTCATCTCCGGATTTCGTCCCCGGCCCATGCCTTTGTCCACAAAGTCCCGGTATTTTTTTCGTGCCGCATATTGGCTTTTACCAAAGAGTTGCAACACCGAATCGGTATCTTGCCAAGGATTTTTGCGTTTTCCCATAATAATACTGTGACCGGTGTAGGCATACCTGTCAAGCGACTTTAAATCTTTTACAATCCCGGCCCGAATCGGATTTAAATGGACCCTTACGTTGCAAAAGTCGAGGACACCGCAGGTCTAAGGCATCAAGGCCGCAGCTGTAGTCGTCTACCGCAAGGCCTTGATAACGCAGGTCGAAGATCCCGCGAATAGCGGGGAGATGCGGTGTCATCGGCTTGTCCGCCACTGGCGGGCTTTCCTGAAAGGTAAACAACACAGCAAAAAAGGTTTTTTCATTGGATGTTAGCAACGGTTAGATCTTATGATAGTTACTCCAATCAACGCAAAGCCTTTGTTCAAGCCGTTTAACGTATAATCTGATGTGTTGTTTATGCAACGATAGGGTGGATATAGCGCACCAGTCCCAGAAGGTAAGTGTTTTCCTGACACAAAATCGATTTGCCGTGCCCTGTTAAATCTAATAATATCTTAATTGGAGAAACGTTTTCCCGTTAGAATGAGTTTAAGAAAAGGTGCATTTGGCAAAAACTATCTAACCGGGGTAGCGATTTTGAAATAAACGGCCGTAACGGCGATGCCGCCGGTTAAAAGTAACCGCATAGCCGGTCAGAAGTCGTCGCATAATTTGAGCAATCGGCTCTTTGCCGGTTTTTAAAAGAAGATGGAAATGTTATGTGAAGCTTTGGATTATGTGAAGTTGAGCTCCCATCCGTAGCAGGGCGTGGAGGTCTTTTGCAAAATAGAACCGAGTCTCTCCAGAAACCGGTTTTGATCGGTATTGTCTTTAAAAATGTTTCGTCACTCGACACCCCTGCATATGATATGATGCAAGGCACCCGGCGCATCTATTCTGGCTTGACGTGGCATGTGACTTCATTACCACAAACAAATTAAAAAAGAAACGCCTAAATTCAACCCCCCCTTTGTTCCAAGTCGCTTGAATGCTTTAATTAGAAGAATGTCTTGCGATTCAGTTAGCGCTGTGGCATTTGGGGTAGCCATTTGGGAACCGACCTCAAGTATTGCTCATAACTCTCTCCAAATTTCCGTCTCAATGTCGGCTCTTCGTAGAAAACTACGAAAATGTGTGCAGCAACGACGAGGAAAAGAGAATACAGCAAAACGAAGAAGGAAGAGTAGAGCATTGCCTCTCCAATTAACACAAGGAATAGACCGACATACATAGGATTCCGCACGTATCGGTACGGCCCTTGAAGGACAAGTCGCGTGGGAGGATCAAAGGGCGCCGGGGTGCCCCTCCCGCGTACTACGAAATCCTTCACGCACCAAAGGGAGACACAAGCACCAAGTGTGAAGGGAATCAGTCCGGCGTACTGTACGGTACCCATGTCGGCTACAACCCGGTGTCGAGTTGCTATAAAGATTCCCAAAGGTATCAGAAACGCAACGATGCACAGAAAAACAGGCCCTATCACTAAGGTCTTGAACAATGGCGAGTTGAATTTCATTTCTTTCTTCTAACGCCCCCAAATAAACTGCGTGCCTAAAACATATCGAACCTGCACGGCCTTTACGGTAAACCGTCGAGGCTTCTTCACGTCAGCTTCATTTGCATTGTTAGAAGTTTTTCTCTCTATTTCTTTTTTTTGTCTTTTAAATAAATTGCCTTTGAGGGTCCATCGCCAACAGCTCTTTCTTCGATTTGGAATAGCTTTGTTGCTGATGCAAGTTCCCCCAACTTTTTGTAACCATAGTTTCGCGGATCAAACTCTGGTGCCTGCTTGGCAATGTTACTACCCACGGATGCAAGATGAGCCCAACCAGAATCGTTCGAAGATGCCTCAACAGCGTTTCTTAATAAATTAACGAGTTTCGTGTCTTTCTTAAGTTCGCTGGTTGTCTTGCGTTTTATTTTCTCACTATAATCATCTTGGGAGCGCAGCACTTCAGTGAAAATAAACTTATCACACGCAGAAACGAATGCTTTAGGGGTTTTTCTCTCCCCGAATCCATACACAAAAAGACCGGCTTCTCTTATCCTTGACGCTAACTTGGTAAAATCACTATCGCTGGATACAATGCAAAAACCGTCAAATTTGCCCGTGTAAAGTAAATCCATTGCGTCAATTATCAATGCACTGTCGGTTGCATTTTTCCCTGAAGTATACCCAAATTGCTGTATGGGCTGTATTGAATACTGTAAAAGAACTTCCTTCCACCCTTTAAGGCCTGACAGCGTCCAGTCACCGTAAATCCTTTTTACATTAGCTGTTCCATACTTTGCGATTTCCGATAGTAGCCCGTCAACAATAGAAGGTTGGGCGTTGTCTGCATCTATTAATACGGCCAATTTTTCAATTTTTCCGTCTGACATATTTTCCCTTTTATGATTCTAACCAACAAACCCCGCAGTTAGCGCAGTTTGCCTTTTATTAATAGGCGTTTAATGATGAAGCATGATGCTATGAAAACGGGGAGTTGCCATCATGCTTCATTACTATTGCAAACAGTTTTTAGATTATTGCCAACTGGCCGATTTCTCAGTACGTTCCATCCAGGCTTTAACCATCCGGCTGAATGAATTTAAAGCCTTCCTGAAATCTCAAAGAATCCGGTCAGTTAAAAAGATCACTTATCAACATCTGATCAATTTTGTGGCCGACCACAAAGCCCCCTCAATACATATAAGAAAGTCCCGGGTCCGGACGCTCAGACAATTTTTCCACTTTTTGACGCTTTATCAGCACACACCAAAAAATATTGCCCTCAAGATACCGTATCCAAAAATTGAAAAAACAGTCCCTCAGTTCCTCACACCTGACCAATATAACCGCTTAATTTGCCATTTCAGTGAACAGCCAGATTCATCTATGGGACTGAGAAATCTTATCATCATCATGCTGCATATAACCACAAATCAAGGTTTTGTTGAGACAATAACTTACTGATATTATACTATAAATTGTTTTTATTCACTATTCAAGATTTGACACCCTTCCCTTCTCGCCATGCCCTGCCCTTGTTGATTCTACTGAATGATAGCGGCTTAATTGTCAAACATTAATTCACAATTCTAGCTTTGACCCCATTCATAGCGTACCTTTCCGGCTGCGTTATCGATCAATTATATCTGGCCAGACTCTTTCCCCAGGACATATCCCGCCATTCCTACCATGAATCGCACCAAGCCGTAACTTAGCCAGCTCGCCAGACGCAGCCGGATGGGCTTGGTTCTCCAATGATTATGGAGTATCCGCCGCGCCCCCATTTTGATAGCCTGCTCCAGGCTATGCTTTAATTTTTTGGCAAAGTTCTCATCGTCAACAACGACATTTGCCTCGAGAGCAAGCAGCAGACTGAAAGGGTCAAGATTTGAGGAACCCACCGTAGCCCAATGTTTATCAATCACAGCAACTTTGGCGTGCATAAAGCTCTTGTGGTATTCATAGATCTCTATCCCTGCATCGAGGAAACTGCCATATAGGGCATTCGAGGCATAATGCAGCAATCGATATTCCACCCTTCCTTGCAACAGCAAAATCACCCGGACACCGCGCCCGACTGCACCCAAAAGCGCATGACGAAACTTCAATCCGGGCAGAAAGTAAGCATTTGCAAGAATGATTTCGAATTGTGCCTGTTCAATCGCCTGCAGATAGGCATCTTCAATATCGCGGCGATGGCGGATGTTATCCCGTACCACAAAAGCTGAGCGCATACGGCCCCTGGATTCGGTTGAAAAAGCTTGCCTGTCGTTGTCCCGGACCCAGCCAGGACGAAAGCGGAACCATGCCACTCGCGACCACACCCGGCGGGTAGAAGCATGAATTTCTCCCACCAGCGGTCCTTCCACACTTACAGCGTAGTCATAACGAGGCGATGTTTGACCAGGCATATCCATATCATCGATAATATTAATGCCTCCGACAAATGCAATCTTCTGGTCCACAACTACAATTTTCCGGTGCAAGCGACGCAACCTTCGGCGCCGCAGCGACCAGGGCGATATCTTGGGCCGGAACTTTAGTACCCTTACGCCAGACGCTTTAAGGTAATCGACCATGGTTTTCGGCAAACTATTCGAACCGAATCCATCGATCAGCATGTGGGTTTTTACGCCGCGCAAGGCCGCCCGCCTGAGCGCTTCCGCAATGCGTCGTCCGGTATTGTCATTCTTGAAAATATAGCTTTCCAGATAAATTTCATGCGCTGCCCGGTCCAGCGCCGCTTCGATCGCCGGAAAATAAGCTTCGCCGTTTTGCAACAGGGTAATATGATTGTTTGGAATAATGCGGGGCACAGGAGGGTTTCCTTTTTCTCAGCTTTAAAGAGTCGTTTGTCGAACACCTCGATGAAACTGGCATGCCCCACATCTATCATTGTGATTGGGGTCAAACCATGATTATTGACTTAATCCGGCTGTATTTTCGCCTCATTTCAGATTGCTTGGATATTTCTGACTTGACAATACTTGCCCTGCGGCTTACCGCAGAATACGTTAGACTGAATAACTCCCCGATCTGTTTGTTCGTATAGAATGAATGGGGTCAAGTCTACTTTTGACCCTTATTAATACTGTCTTGTATTTTTCCTATCTGTTTATTAATTTTTTTGTTACATTTTTTTAAGCCTCTAAACTCTCTATTGATAAGGCAAAATCAACGTTTAACTCTTCTTTTTTACCGTCAAGGGTCAAACATAGACTTGACCCCATTTTACGATAGTGCTCCAAACTTGGAAATCGCGCACGCGCCCCGCAATCTGCTGCAAAAAATTGTTATGTGCTCGTATCCATTTCAATTATGAAAAGGCCTTCATCGTTCCGTGTAATCCAATCCGGCAACGGATTTTGTTCCCCAACAGCGAGGTGGATTTGACTGATAATCTCGAAAGTAACAGAGACTGTTTTCTCCACTGTTGGCGAATCGAGTTCATAAACTTTGGATAACTTTTCGTAACCTCCAAAGCGTTCAGGAGCAGAGAATGGCGAAGCATGTACGATTGAATCTCTAAATGGTTTGATAGTCTCTCTGAAGGTCTTTAATGGGTCATCGTCAATGTTCAACGGCTCCGCGCCGTTAATTACAATACCGGGGATCTTGGTTAGTTTGTCGACGATGCTGGCTTGCCCTTCAGTCAGTATTTTCTGCTTTTTCTTAGATAATTTTGAGATGTCGTGCGTCTGAACATAAGCCCAAGAAATTCCATTTATGTATGCTTCAACAAGATTGAAACAGGATAAAATACACATTCTTCGATTGTATGCACATTCTCTATTGAGTTCCGCAATCTGTTGTCTTTTTTTTTGCTCTTTCGCATCCTTCCAGGATGTGCCTTGAAAGTGTTCTAATTGTTTTTCAATCTTGATGACGTTATTGTACGCAATGGCCATATCTCTAAAAAGATGCATCTCGGGATATTCCGTCTGCAGGCCCCAAGGTGAAAGAGCGATCGTAGAATGCAAAGGAGCGCCTTTCAAAACTCCTTCTTTTGGTTCACCGTAATCTCTTATGAATTCAAGTAGTGGTAGCCTCCAACTACTATTATGCTTGATTAATGGTTCATATAATTTTGCCAAGTCTACCGGCCGTAGGTTGTTAAAATTTCTCTTGCAAAACTTCGCTACTTCACCTCTTAAGAACTTTCGAATTGATACCATTCTTGCTTTGAGTTCTTTTCTCGGTTTCTCGACATACGAGTCGGGAAAGATACGCTCCATCTCTCCATTCAATTCGCCCAACAAGAGTCGACCAACTTGAGCTGCTCTCTCGAATTTTACGATTTCGGCCACCTCACGTTCACGGCCTAATGTTATTTGAGGCATATTTCAAGTCCAGAGATTATGTTTGATTTTGCCATCTGATTTTCCCACATAACGCAAAACTCACGTGACACCGAGGGCCTTACGGCCCTCGGTGTCACGTGCAGTGATATGTTGGGCATTTTTTGATAGATAAAAGAATTGTTCTTTTCATCTCAAGAAACGGTTACTTCTTAAATAATTGAAGGCCTTTTAAAAAGACATATGGCTAAGGTACAACCAATGATTCCAGAATCTGCTCCAGCAATTGTAAGCTTCACAAAATCTTTAAAAAATGGAAGATTCGATATTTTCAATTCAGGATGATGGAATAGAAGACCAGCTGCCATAAGCGAAATTAAAGTCCATGCAATTTTTTTACGGGTTTCTGGCTTTAATATGCCATATTTTGAATAGCCTTTTAAGATGAATAATACTGAGAATAAGACTCCTGGCGCATTGAATAAAATCGTATCACTTATGGTTGTGGGGTTTAGAATGTTATATTCTAGATAGCAAAATAAACAATAATAAGTGACGGCTATAAGAACAACTAAAACAGAATGAATCTGGTAAGAGATATATCCAGTCTGACGATCTGATAAGAAATAAAAAATAGAAAGGATAATAAAGTAAGCACCTGTTAATATTTGAAGTTCACCGTATCCGAAAAACAGTGTTCCAATGATGAAGAATATTCCAACCAAAAAAAGAAGCCCATACATTCCTGGGCCAGATGTAATTTCATCGACCTGAGCAGCGTTAATTTTGTTGCCAAGGAAATACATGAGAGAAGCAAACCATAGAATTAACAAGTTTAATGGCAGTAGCCCCAAGACAAAAGGAGCTTTTGTATCTGTCAGCAAACTTGTTTTAAACAGCAAAAATACTCCATAAAAAAATAGAACAGCAGCTAATGAACCAATGGCATTTATTAATTCAGATTTACGCAAACGCCAAGTGAAGCTCAAAGTAAAAAGTGACAAACCAATAATCCAAAATATGATATCTATCATTTTTTATTCCAGTTATATGCCCAACGTATAGGGTTTTATCCTTTGTCCCGCATGTTGGATTGAGCGAAGTTGTAAGATTAGCAGTTATAGATAGTGGGTCAGGGAGCGTTTGATCATCCTTCAGCGGGATGAAGGATAAAACCATGTTGGACTGAGCCGCTTATGCGGGTTCAAGTTGCTATACCAATATTTATGGGGATTGTAAAGGTATGATTTTGTATCAGGATTTGTAAATTTCCGAAGTTTACAACTCTCGTCGACCTGAGATTTGGTTCATATTAGCGAAAAGGAAATAGGGTCAAGTCTGCCTTTGACCCTTATTAATACTGTCTTGTATTTTTCCTATCTGTTTATTAATTTTTTTGTCACATTTTTTAAGCATCGAAACTCCTTGATAATAGGGTCATTTCGACATTCTACTCTTATCGTTTATCCCCAAGGGTCAAACATAGATTTGACCCCATTTTCCCAGTCAGTTTGATGTATACCGGTACAAAAATAGATGACCAAATCAAGGTAATTACAAGTCCCAGAAATGGAAGGGCAATGAATACTGTCTTAAAGGGTGCAATCTCCCACATTCCTGTCAAAAAGAAAACTGATTGATCCCCGATTACTATTTCAGGCGGAGTTGCGCTGAAAAATCGTATTATTTGTGCGATACCAAATACCCCAGCAAGTGAATGCACAATACACGAAAACCAATTTATTCCATAGACTTTAAGTATTAGAAGACGCAACAGAGAAGGGATACCATTAGAGATTCCAAAAACTGCTCCGATCAAAAATATGTACCCTATTATTAGCCAAACCCAACTCAGTGAGAAAACAAATCCCATACCAATTAACGCGATATATACCCCATAATAAGTGGTCAAATACCACAACAACATTGTAAGCGGTATTAAAATATATTTCATTTCTTTGCTCCATAACGACGCTCTTCGGCGAGCGCGACTCTTTCCGATCTATTGTAAGAGTATGGTCATGTTTTCTCAATAGTTGCCAATATCTTCTGGTTTTAAAGCTTCCTTAGCATTGTCGCCCAGCATGCTAATTAATGGATTGTATTTTTCCCGGGCAATTCCGATCGGCGCATCATCCCTCATTTTTTTTAGGTGTTCGATCAGATATTTTTGTTCCATAGGAGACTTATATAATGTCATCGGATCAACAATTATATAGCCATCAATATCCTTCCTAAATTTATGCAACAAACGATCAATAAATGTACTTCTTTGGTTGCTAAAAAGATCATTTAACACTTTGTTAAGATTTGAAGAAACAACGACCCTGGAAATCTTCGCCACTTCAGACTCAAGCTGGTAAGCTCTAATGAAAGCTGGGCCAATTAGTTCGTTTTCATCCCAGTAAATGTCTCCGTAATCGATAGCCCCTCTTATAGTATACCCCTTTCCTATAAAAGTAGACCACACATACAAAAGGTTGTTCAAAATGACATCTAATCCGAAAGCAAGATCAAAAAGTCCCGGGTTGTCTTTGAATCCAAAGCAGACGGTGAAGCTATCTGAGATCGTATTCACACGGCATGTGTAAGAACTTCCCAGAGACGAACTATTAACGTCCTCCTCGAAGTGAGTGAACCCAGGAATTTTCTTTTTTACTGTTAATATTTTTTCAAGAGGGTTGGCGGTTTTCCTTTTCCAATTTTTCAATATATCATTTGAGAACCCCAGTACGTCAATAAAGCAGACGTAGCCAACGCCTTTGAAATTTTTTGTGTTATCGAAAATCATTTGGATATTCCATTGAAATCATAACGGAAAGTTCACCAGACAACAAAAGCCGCTAGGCTTTTGTTGTCTGGTGAAACGACTGGTTATCTGCTATTCTATTATTTCCCTAGTGTTGGTACATCGTACAACTGTGTCGTGATAATGATTTCGCGACCCGGATCTGACTCCTTCACGAAGATGTATCTTGAATCACCATCTGGATTATGGAAAGGGGTCATGGAAAGGGGTCAAGTCTACTTTTGACCCTTATTAATATTGTTCTGCTTTTTACATGTATGTTTTTAGTTTTCCAGTTATATTTTTAAGCCTCGAAACTCTCTATTGATAAGACAAAATCAACGTTTAACTCTTCTCTTTTACCATCGATGGTCAAACCTACACTTGACCGCATTTCCTTGGGTTTTGCACATAATTGCCCCGTCTTTTTGTGTCAGCCTGAATCCTGTTGTTCGACCGTTTTAATGGATTTAGGCATATATTAGACGACGCCCTTTAGGCTCTGGAATAGGATCTCCAAACTCCTTAGCGGTATCAATCCATAGCTGCATGGCATCCTTGACATTACTCAATGCCAGCTCCTCGGTGGGCCCATGAGCCATACAACCGGGAAGTTCCGGCACATCAGCGACAAAGACCTTATCCTCATCGCTCCAGTAGATTATAATTTCATATCTTTGCATTTATAATTCACCCCCAAGCTTATATTTTAATATCACTGTTCGCACCTGGCGAACTTGATATACTTTGGCTTTGCTGTCGTCGCGTTGTATATTGATTTTCTCCTCAACTCCTTCTTTCCTGAAAATATAATGGCTTCCTCGTTTTCGTTCCTCAAAACCAAGCTTTAGTAACAGCTTGCGCTAATCTTCGAACGCAATGGTTGCATCTACCCTTCAAAATCTTTAATAGCAGTTTATCATATTTTCTCATCTGATTTCCTGCAATTCTTGTTGTGATTCATGGAGGCCGACAAAGATTAGACGGCCTAATAGCCGTAGTTAATTACGGCAATTTACCGCCACATAATTATAAAATACCAACAATACAATGTGTTAGCATTAACAATTGTTCCATATTGAAATGTGACATGCGGTTAAAGGTGATATTGATCTTGGAATGCGTCTAAATGTGTAAAAAGTGTTGCATTATATATCTTCATATTTACATGGTAGATACTTAGCAAGTAAACTTAGTTTTATTTCACATATTATCAATTAATTGTCAATATTTAAAGGTAATCAATCGCTTATGACCAAGATGGAGTTAAAGATGAAACTATTGGATCAGGTATGTACTGATTGAATTGAAAAAGGATATACTGGCAGAATCGATATATGCCGTGGGGATAGACGATGCCATCATGGTTAAAAGAATAGAGCAGCATCCTAGCAAACTCGGCAATCGCTCAATTTAGGACGAAATATCTTCTGTACGATCCCTGCTTTTTGAAATTTTATCTTTACTTTTATAGCGATAAATTAATTATTAACCCTGCTATTATTTCATATATTATAAATTTAGAAGGGTTAAAGTATGTTGTAACAGTGTAAACTACATCGAGAAACAGGGAGAAGTAATCCCGATTGAGGTAAAAACAACACTCAAAAAGCCCTCAATGTCACGTTCATATAGAAGTTTTCTCGAGAAATACTCGCCTTTAAGGGGGTTTATTACTTCAAATCAATTGTATGATGAAATTAGAATCAACGATATAACCGTCTCCATTGTTCCGCATTGGCATTTGGATTTTTATTAAATTCTACAATATCAATTAGTTATAAATTTGACGTGAGAATTGCGTTTGTTTCCAAAATCAGGTACACACATGTTCTGAACAAAGGAGGCAGGGCCGTTCGTAGCCTGATTGATGCATAGTGTAGAAATAAAACGCTTCCGATCAACTACACTTTTCAATAAATCCTAACAGAGTATTTTTTAATTTTACTTTCTGGTATTTCTCTTTGTAGTTAAATACATCGTGCTCCACATAACGATTAAAGAATTCGTGCGGTGTTTTACCGGGTACAATATAGAGTGTTAATGAAGCTTTTATCTCGCACCCGGGGATTTCGGGTACAGTAATAATATGGTCGGTTTTTGCAATCCAGACAACAGTCGCAAGCATTTCAAGATGTTTCATTAATTCATCCCGCCATGTTTCTAACGCTTCATCCCTATTGCCAACCACCGGTATAGCGTCTAAAACAACTACAAGTTCCGCCTCGGGCGCGCTGTCGATCAGGGACTCAAAAACAGACCTGCTGGTGGTGACAAAAAGTCCGGAATCTTGTTGATCCCGTTGCATAAGATGGGTCCAGGCGTGTATCCGCTCTTTTGTCATGTAATGCCCCGGATCATGGGCTTTCAATGTTTTTTCCAGAACAGTTTCTTCATCAAGAGCCTGGTTTTCGCCTTTAAGGTCCTTCATGAAATCCTTTTCAATTGCTTCTATGGCCTGAAGATCCTGACTTAATGTGAGGTTCTGCATGTCATATTCCTGGGCAAGATGAAGAAACAATCCGGCATTAAGCAGAGGGTCGGGTTTTTCTTGCGACCGGTTTTGACGCTCTCCTTTGCTTTTGATATCAGCCGTTATCTGTCTTGTTGAGTTTTCATCAAAAAACGGAATCTCATCAACTCTGGATTTTAAAAAAGCGATTTCGCTTCCCTGGTGGGAATTTGCCCAAGACCGGTATTGTTTGACAATTGCATCAAGTTTGTCTCCGTCATATTTCACGGGTATCCGAATGTCGAGAATGCCGCTTTTCCCCCAATGTTGCATCTCATCCGGTATTTTTATGCTTGAAATTTGATACACGGCGGTCTGTCTGAAACAAGCCGCAAGTGTTTGGCAAACAGGTTTTGAAATAAATGTAAATGGAAAATAAATTGGTTTCATTGTTCCTCTCTATGTATTAGTCAAATCGATTTCTTATCTTTTATGGTAATCCCCATGGCTTTTAACTGATCCCGAATCTTATCGGCAAGATCCCAATTTTTCTCCAGCCTGGCGTTGTCTCTTTGTTTGATCAGGCGCTCGATCTCAGGGTCATGAAATTCATCTTGAAAATCGAATATCTTTAATACCGAATCTATATTACGAAAAGCATCCACAATATTTACCGCGCCGTCCGGATCTATCCTGTTTTCCAGGGTCAGAATGTTAACCTTCTTTACAATTTTAAAAATCGAGGCCATGGCGGCCGATATATTCAGGTCATCATCCATAGCACTGACAAAACCGTGTTTTAGGTCGTATAAAAGCTGTTCCAACTCAGGATAAGGAGAAGCGCCCGATTTCGCATGAGCCAGGGAATAGATACAGGCATCCAGCCTTTTTAAGGAACGTTTGGCATCTTCAAGCCTTTTCTTTGAAAAAACAACGGGTTTTCTGTAATTCACGGAAAGCAGCCAATATCTGATTTGCCTGCCGGAATATCCCATATCTGCCAGATCAGAAAGGGTGGTAAGTTCTGCCCCCTGTTCGTCTATCTTTTTACCATCCACCAGGACCCGGTCGCAGTGCACCCAGTATCTTGCAAGGGGTTTGCCGGTCAGAGCACCGGCAATTGCGATTACATTTTCGTTGTGGGGAAAAACCAACTCGCGGCCGCTGGTGTGGATATCATAGCTTTCCCCAAGATATTTCATTGCCATGGCAACGCACTGAATGTGCCATGAAGGACGTACATTGCCCCAGTCGGTTTTAGTGAATATTCCTCTTTTCAGTTCAGAAAGTCTGGATCTTTTAAAAAGCGTAAAGTCTCTTGGATTATCCTTTTCATATTCATCAAGATCTACGGTGGCACCCAGTTTTATCTTGTTGATATCGATGCCGGACAGACTGCCATAATCGGAAAAGCGAGAAATATCAAAGTACAAAGATCTCAGTTTCTCATATGCATATCCTTTTTTCACCAGTTTTTCAGCCAACGCAACCATATCGTCAATATGTTCGCTTGTTTTAGGGTATTTAGAGGCCGGCTTAATTTCAAGGAAATCTAAATCTTTTTTAAACCAATCGATATGTTTTGCGGTAAATTTAGATAGCTTTAAACCCGCTTTTTCTGATCCATCTATGGTCTTATCGTCCAGATCTGTTATGTTCATGATGTGTGTGACATCATACCCCCTGTATTTTAGATAACGGGATAAAAGATCTGAAAACACAAAACGCCTGCATTCTCCCAAATGCATTCTTGCGTGTACCGTGGGCCCGCATGAATAGAGGGAGACCTTGCTCGGCAAAAGCGGTTCAAAGGATTCCTTGGCCCGGCCCATGGTGTTGAACAGTTTCAGGCCCACTTTTTCGCGTACCGTAAAAAGCGGTGTGCTTAAATATCGTTCACCACCGTCCGGAAATATCATCACGATCGTACCTTCAGCCATTTTCTCAGCTTGCTTTTGAGCAATGACCATGGCTGCTCCGCTGCTCATACCCACAAACAGACCTTCTTGTTTTGCAAGCTGCCTCGTCATTTCAAAGGCTTCTTCGTCATCGATATTTACAATTTCATCAAGAAGTTTTTTTTCAAAAATCTCAGGGCGATAAGCCTCTTTCATATTTTTTAGACCTTGAATTTTATGGCCCAGATAAGGCTCAACGCCGATGATCCGTATATCGGGGTTATATTCTTTCAGCCGTCTTGCAAGGCCCATAAGGGTTCCACTTGTACCCAGTGTGGCAACAACCCTAGAGATCTTTCCGCCGGTCTGTTCCCAGATCTCAACGGCTGTTCCAAAATAGTGGGCCTGCCAGTTCGCGGGGTTGTTGAATTGATCCGCCATAAAATACATTTCGGGATTTTCCCTGGCCAAACGATAGACCTCCTCAATGGCGCCATCTGTCCCCAGATGTCCGGGGGTAAGTAAAATTTCCGCACCACGGGCTTTTAAGATCTTTCGCCGCTCAAGGCTGGCAAACTCGGACATGGTTAATAGAAGCTTATATCCTTTTACCGAACATACCAGAGCCAACCCGATGCCCGTGTTTCCGCTTGTGGCCTCGATCACTGTTTTATCGGGGGTAAGTTCGCCGGATTTCTCACCGTTTTCGATCATAAAAAGAGCGGCTCTGTCCTTGATGGAACCGCCCGGGTTAAAATACTCTAGTTTTGCCAGGATTTTTACCCGCGGATTTGGATTAAGGTTCTTTATTTCAACAAGCGGAGTATTACCGATGGTCTCAAGAATTGAGTGGGTCATTATATCGATGTCCCATTTATTAATTATAAATCATAAAGTCGATGGATTGTATTCCAAATAACTTAATTATTAGTCGGTGTATCTGAAATTAAATTATCACCATCTAAACAAAGATTGTCTAAGCTAAGGGTTTCGCATCATTCCATAACCTTTCAAATTCCATCTCGTATTCTGCAAAGAGCCAACCTTTTTTATTTAATTCCATCGTCAAAGTTGATTTACTTGTTTTTTTGTGTAAATGAGGACCAGCAAATATAATGTCATCAATTCTGAAAATCATTGTACTTAATGGAGAGTCTATTTGTCTGAGCTTAATATTCGTGTATCCATGAAAGCTTGATTTTATTCTTTCGACACTATCCTTAAACGATTCATGCTTTCTATTTTCCAGCTTTGCTCTGTTTTTTGAAAATTCAGAATCAGGATTAACTAATATTATTCTTATTATTATGCTAGGATTTGCTTTAACTTTTTCTATAATTAAATCGGAATAACTTTCATAAAAAGCATTTAATGTATACCCTGTAATGTCTACTTTTTTTTTAATATTTTTCATTAGGGTATCGTATTTATCCAAATCTCTTTTTTCATAAAGGAGTTCAAGTCCTCCTTCGAAAATAATATTATAAATCCTTTTAAAAACCTGACCTTTAAATATCTCTCGAAATAACTCCAAGGCCATAACAATTCCAGAAGCGATTAATGAAGTTCCAATAGAAATATATACAACGTTTACCTGGGCATTATTATCCTGACTGCATCCTTTTAGAATAAAAATATATCCAACACAAAATATTATTAAATTAACAAAAAAATAGAACAAAACATAAATTCGCTTATTAATTTTGATAATATTCATTTAAGTTTCCTTACCCATACCGATCAAACCAGTTCCCATTATAAAAAATTACTTCAGATATTTTGATGCCTCCCAATGTTCTTTTGACTTTTTTTGCAAATATTTCTTTGATTCCTCAGAAAGCCAATCTGCCGAAGCTTTATTCCAAATAAATTTACTCCATTCCTCTAACTTATTAGGCTCTTTAAAACCGCATCTAAGAGCTTCATTATATAATTGTGTACCAGGATAAGGAGTATATATATTTAAAAAAGGTGGCTCAACATTTTGATTATCTTTGGATAATTTTTTCATTAATTTAAATGTATCAGCTAAATCTTTATCAGTTTCCTTTGGAAAACCGATTATAAAATTGTATCTAATACTAACAGGATAATTCGACAACCTTTTATTTATGTCGATTACGTCGTTAATATTTATTCTTTTATTAATCATTTCCAAAATTTTTTTAGAACCAGACTCAATACCAAATTGCAGCACTTTACATCCAGATTGAATCAAATTTTCCATAAACTCTTGATCATTAAAAAACTTTAAAAAATAGTCAATTCTGCTATTTGCCTTCCATCCAATGTTTCCTCGATTTTTAAGATAATTTAATATGCCCATGACTCTTCTTTTATTGGCAAAAAAATTATCCTCTTGAAAAATTAAACCATCAAACTCGTAATTCATCGTAAGTGAATTTATTATTTCAATAACCTTTTTTGCAGACATAAATCTGTACGGAGATTTATGGACACTGTTGTGACAGAAGAAGCAATTGTGTGGACATCCACGAGAAGTTTCTAATGTAAAAGCCCTTTTAAAACCATCTCTTTTTACAAAATAGTCTTTGAAAACCGGATACTTATCAAAATCAATAAAGGCCACATTATTAATGTTATTAATATAATTATGTTTTAAATTATTATTGTTTTTGCTTAAAAATAATTGTTTGTTAACATTCTGTTTATCCAAATATTTTAACAAGTTCAAAAAAGCCTCCTCTCCTTCACCAATTATTGCAAAATCAACAAAATCATTTTCGATTACTTGCCTTGGTAAAATTGTAGGATGCAAACCACCCCATACTATTTTTACCAGCTTGTGCATCTCCTTGGATATATTAATTGCAGAAATAATTTGATCTCCCGTCATCACAGACAGACCTAAACAAAGGACATTATCATTATCTTTGATTATTTTGGAGATTGTATGGACTATATTAGGATGAATTCGCTGATCCAACACGATAACTTTGTAGTCATTTTTACAAAATGTAGCGATTTTGTATAACCCTGTTGGATACTGAATTCCGCGATCTGTCTCTGAAATATAAGGAAAACAAAGAATTGCGGTTTTCAAATTATTACGCCCAATCTAGAGTGTATTAGCTCAATTATTTTCCTATTAATTTCATCCGGGCTAAGCATATCAACACTATTTAATCGACAATCTATCAAAACAAAATCTTCATTATTATTAACTAAAGAAAAGTATTCTCTTTGTACATTTTCCTGTAAAGACAAACTTGTTTCGTGGATGTCAGATTTTCCATTCAAGTACTTTCTGCTATGTCCAAACCTACTTTCAGTGAGAGAATTAGACACGAACTGAAATGGCACATTCAATAATATGGAAAGGTCGGGTTTTGGTATTTTATTATAATTGTACTCTAAGTTAAATATCCATTTTCTCAATTTAACCTTTTCTTCTTTATTTTTACATTTTGCACATTGAAAAGCCATATTTGAATAAACGTATCTATCTAATAAAACTAAAAAGCCCTGTGAAATCCAATCTGATATTTGGTCTTTAGCCTTTTCTCTATCAAGAGCATATAATAGCGCTACCAAGTATGGATTCACAGATGCAACTTCCCCAAATTCCCCACGTAAAAACTTAGCTATCATTTCGCCGTAAGGAAGACAATCCGTTCTAGGAAAGTGTAAATATTTATATTTTATATTTTTTGATTGGAAGTATTCTTTCAATAATCGAATTTGTGTTGATTTCCCTGAGCCGTCTAACCCTTCAATGACCATAAACTTATTCATTCGTATTGATATCCTAAACCAGGATTAATATTTTATAAACCAAATATATTATCTATTATCTATAAAGGTTAATATATTACTATATAGCCTATTATAAAAATACAAATCTATATTGTTAAATAGTTATGATTGTTTTGAATTTGTAAAGAATGATTTTTAATAAACTTGGAACAACCACAAAATGGTTAAATTTTTTCATAACATATTAAAATTAAACTAATTTTGTTATATTTTTTTCCCCTTATAAAAATGCCGCTCAAGCAGTCTGTGATAAGAGGTCCAGGACTCATTGGGATCTTCCTTGGCCATAAAATCACGGATGCCATTAACCTTTGAATCTATCTCATCAATATAATTCAGTATAACCGCTTCAATGGTTTTGGGTGGTTCGGGTGAGCCGAATTCCCGGGTGCCGTGATGGCTTACAATCATATGTTTGAGCAAAAGCATCTGATCTTCCGGGAAATCCTTAATTCCCGGCAGTTTTTCATCGATCATTTCGATCCCTATCACAATATGGTTCAGCAACCGACCCTGGTCGGAGTAGTCTATCCTGAATTGGTATTCGAATTCTCTTGTTTTGCCGATATCATGTAGCATTGCGCCGGCAATCAGAAGATCTCTGTCGATTCCGCTGTAATGCCCGGCAATCTTGTCAGCCAGACTCGCCATTGACAGGGTATGTTCCAAAAGACCTCCAATATAAGCGTGGTGCATTTTTTTTGCTGCGGGTGCGATTTTAAATTCCCGAATGAACTCCTCATCATTCAAAAATGCTTGAATAAGCTGTTTTAAATAAGGGGTGTTAACGGAAGCGGTTATCTTCAAAAGCCGCTCAAACATGCTCTCGATGTTTCGGCGGGTCATGGGCAAAAAATCGGCAGGATCTATTTCATCGGCGGAAAATGTTTCCATCTTTTTGATAACCAGCTGCAAAGCCCCCTTATATTCATTAACATTTCCCTTAATATGTACAAAATCACCGGAAGTTACACCGGCTGTTATCTTATCCACATTATCCCATACCACACCCTTTATGGTTCCTGTTTTATCAGATAACGTTACATTTAGAAAATTATTCCCATCCTTTTTCTGGGCCAGAATTTTTTCGGATAATACAAAGATATCATCAATCGAATCCCCGGCCTTGATATCAGTTATAAAATACTTTTTCATGCTGTAACCCTTCAAGTTAAATAGGACGCAGATTTTCGCAGATATACACAGATAATAGTATTATTTCTTATTTTAAAAATCTTGATAATCTGTGTTCATCTGTGTCCAAAAAAAGAAATTCATATACTTTCAAATTAGTGATAAGGATTTTAAGTGATATTCCAGCGCTTAAGTTCATCAAGCATCTTGTAATCCGTCATATCGCATTTAATCGGTGTTATGGAAATAAAATTATCGTCAAGTGCGGCGCCGTCGATTTCAGGGTCTTTAAAAGAGGTATTGGAATCGTGTCCATGCCAATAATATGTGCGGTTGCGAGGATCGATTCTCTTTTCAAGATATTCAGAATAAAGGGCGGTTCCCTGCTTGCTTATCCGAACACCTTCTATTTTATCCGCAGGTATATCGGGGATATTTACATTGAGGAATGTTCCAAAAGGGAGTCCTTTTTTATAAATATTTTCCGCCAGTTGCGCTGTAAAATGAGCAGCGTGATCATAGTCGGCAACCTGACGACCCTGTATGGAAACAGCAATTGCCGGTACTTTGTATAAAGCAGCCTCTTTGGCAGCAGCAACCGTCCCGGAATAGTTGATATTAACGCCCACATTTGCACCGGGATTGATTCCTGAAATTACCATATCCGGTTTGGAATCGAGGATTTCCATAAGGCCTATCTTGACACAGTCGGCCGGTGTTCCGTTCACAGCATATCCCGTGAAACCGTTATTGATATTTACTATGTTTGTTCGAAGCGGTTGATACAGGGTAATACCATGCCCTACAGCACTTCGCTCGCGATCCGGAGCAACGACCGTTACACAGTGCTGGCGCGCAAACTTTGCATAAAGCGCCCAAAGCCCTTTTGCGTAAATTCCATCATCATTTGTTAATAAAATGTTCATTTTAAGTTATCATTTTGTAATATTTCAATAAGTTCTGGTGAATGATAATACTGAAACGAATCCATAATTTATTGAGAAGTTAAATCATTTTGCAACTACATCTTGATTTTTTTGCCTAAATAGCATTTATACTCGATATTTTATTCTTATTCAAGATGTTATTGATATGGATCCAGGGCAAACGCATTTGATTTCGGTGAAGCGTAGCGACGGCGTGTTTCTCTTGGAAACCGACTGACTGTTTGAAGGGCTTTAGCACGCGTTAGCCCGAGCCGAATGAAATTATGACTTAAAAAATCAATGGGATAATTTAGCAACGAATTGTTCTTAATGACTTCGACTAAATTTTTCATTTTAGTTGAAGTCATTTGCCCGGAATATTTTATATGAGCCGTTTACAAAACTCCCGTCTTTTGCGCCAGGGCTGCTTTAATGATTGCGGCAAAGTATCTTACCGCCCTGAATACAAAACGTTTTTCTTAGCTTTTGCCGCTTATCCAAAACAAAAATACGAAGTGTTGAAATCCGTTCGTATACACAAAGCTATTCCCCGCCTTGCACTTACCCTCTTTATTCTTATTGTAACTTCTAGCCATGCCTCGCCAGAGGTGAAATCTCGACTGCTTAAGGATGATCCCACGGTGCCGTGGCATATTGTTGCCGACGAAATACATTATGACGATCATGCAAATCAATATATTGCCAAAGGCAATGTAACCATAACAAAACAAGACAAAAATCTAAGCGCTGATTATGTCCGTTTTGATCAAAAAAACATGAAAGTTTTTGCAAACGGCCATGTAATCATGATCGTAGGACAAGATATACTGACCGGAAGCCAAATGGAAATGGATCTGAATACTGAAACGGGAACGGTATATAATGGAACGATATTCCTTCAAGAAAACCATTTTTATATAAAAGGAGACAAACTTAAAAAAGTCGGCAAGGACTCATATACTGCTGATAAAGCCAGTATCACAACCTGTGACGGTGATCGACCGGCATGGAAAATTACAGGTAGAAACCTAAAAATTACAATAAAAGGGTACGGTTTTGTGAAGCATGCAGCGCTTTGGGCCAAAAAAATACCGGTGCTGTATACTCCGTTTCTTTTTTTTCCTGCAAAGTTAAAACGCCAGTCGGGTTTATTGCCCCCCCAATTTGGTTATTCAGATCGCAAAGGAACAGAATATATTCAGCCCGTTTACTGGGCCATAAACCGAAGCTCGGATGCAACGTTCTATGTAGACTACATGGCTCATCGTGGGGAAAAATTGGGTCTGGAATACCGTTATGTTCTGGACGAAAGGTCCAAGGGGACACTGATGTATGATTTTTTGAATGACGAAAAAGTAGATGACGGCTCTTTGGGTTCAAGCGAAAAATGGGGGTATGAAGATGACAACTTCCTGCGGCCCAATTCCAGCCGTTACTGGTTCAGGATGAAACAGGATCAGGCGTTGCCCTTTGATTTTTCCGCAAGGCTTGACATAGACATCGTAAGCGATCAGGATTACCTTCTTGAATTCAAAGACGGATTAACGGGCTTTAAAAAAACCGATTCTTATTTTTTCAAAACCTTTGGCAGAGACCTCGATGATAATAATGACCCGGTAAGAACCAACAGCCTCAATTTAAACAGGATCTGGCCCGCATACAGCCTCAACACCGAACTCCTCTGGTATGATAATGTTATAAGCCGTCGCTGGAAAGAAACGGACACGACCTTACAAAAACTGCCGTTTATAGAGTTCAACGGAGCAAAGCAGAGGATTTTTAGTTCCTCTTTTTATTTTGATCTCGATTCTGAATACACATACTTTTACAGGGAAGACGGTGCAAGGGGCCATCGTATGGATGCGCATCCCAGGTTTTATCTTCCCTATAATTATAAAAACTATTTCACCGTTGAACCCTCCTTAGGAGTGCGGGAGACGGTCTGGTATCTTGATAAGGACGAATACAGCCCTTCTGACAAAAAAAGGCTCAACAGACAAATATATGACACAAAAATAGATCTTTTTTCTGAAATCTATCACATATTCAATGTAAAAGGAAAAAGTGTCGAGAAGATCAAGCATAAAATACGTCCGCAGATCACCTGGGACTACATACCTGGACAAGACCAGGATGAATATCCACGATTTGATGAGTTAGATCGGATTGAAAAACAAAACCTAATTACTTATTCCGTTACAAACACATTCACATCAAGGTCCAAAGAGAACAGAGAAAAAAAGGAGGCACATATATTGGATAAATCCAACGGTCATGAAAATTATAGTCCGCCCAGCTATGTCTATAACCAGTTCTGCCGACTCAAGCTGGAACAGAGTTACGATATTAATAAGGAAAAAGAGGATGATCCTGAGCCGCTTTCCCCGATTTACGCTGAACTTGAAATTATTCCGGAAAAATATTTTTCAATAGATGCTGATGCCCAATGGTCACACTATGACAACGAATTTCGATCCTGCAATGTTGAATTAAACTTATGGGATAACCGCGGGGACAAACTATTTTTGGAATACAGGTACACCATCGATTCTAGTGAATCGATTTCTACCGATCTTCTTTTAAAATTATCAGACAGGCTATCGGCATATGTAGAACATGAACGGGATATTTTCAATGGTCAAGTTATAAAGTACGGCCTGGGCTTTTTATACGAGAGGCAATGCTGGTCGTTGGATTTTCATTTGATAAAAGATGAGAGTGATTACAAGTATCAATTTATGATTAAGCTTTTTGGAATAGGAGAAATTGGCTAAGGAACGAGAGGGCGCACAGTGAATCCCTAAATCAGGGGTATAGAATCCTTTCAACCAAAGTGTTTACAAATAATCTCACTGGACATATTCAACCGAACATAATATATGATTAGGCAAATGAAATTATCAAATCTGACATATTCCTGGTATGTCCTGCATACAAAAAGCAGGTTCGAAAACGTGGTAAATGAAGGCCTGATCAAAAAATCGATAGAAGTTTTTCTTCCAAAGGTTCAGGTCAGAAGCAAACGCCGTGATCGAAAGGCTATGATCAGGGTACCACTCTTCCCCGGATATCTGTTTGTAAAAAGCGATCTTAACCCTTATGAACATCTTGAAATTGTAAAAACAGTCGGTGCGGTCCGTTTAATAGGAAACAAAGACGGGCCGATTCCCGTCCCACCCGATACCATAAAATCTTTAGAGATCATGGTCGGAGGAAACAATCCGGTTATAACCGGCACCCGTTTTAAAAAAGGAGACCGGGTGATAGTGGTTTATGGCCCCTTTACCGGTGTGATCGGAACTTTTGTCCGGTACAGGGGAAAAGGGCGTGTAATTGTTAATATCGAAGCGCTGGGGCAGTTTGCCGGAGTAGACGTGAGTGAAGAAGATATTGAAAAACTACCCGAAATATTATCATAAAACCAAAGAAACCGCCGTTTTTTAAAGCTGGAAATAAATTAAAAAAACGGGTAAATTGTTAAATTTGTGTCTGTTTATAAATCGACATTTGGATTTGAGTCAATATCAGGCCAAGAACAGCCGATACGACTATTAACCACTCTCCTTCAAAATGGGACCATACCTCACGCCCTTCTTTTTATCGGGATTGAAGGAGTGGGCAAACAGACCGCAGCCATAGCTTTGGCTATGGCATGTAACTGCATGGCCATCAAGCCAAAGCACTTTTCAGAAAGGATGAAAACCCGATCTGACGGTTACACGCCATATAATCAAATAACAACAATTAACCCTTGCGGCTGTTGCAAATCATGCCGGAAAATCGAATCGGGCAATCACCCGGATATTATCCTGCTTAAACCGTCGGGTCCTTTTATCAGGATTGGTCAAATACGTGACCTTTGCGGCACTCTTGCCATGAAACCTTACGAGGCAAGATTACGTGTGGTCATAATCTCTGATGCCCAGGCCATGAATCCTTCAGCAGGGAATGCCCTCCTCAAGATGCTGGAAGAACCTCCGGATCGAACCATTCTGATACTTACAGCCTTGCAGACATCCGACCTTCTCCCTACAATTGTGTCTCGATGCCAGTATATCAGATTTAGTCCTGTTTCCCGAAAAAATCTTGAGTCGTTGCTGATACAAAGGCATGGAGTGAATCCGGACGAGGCAAAGATAATAGCGATCATGGCAAACGGAAGTGTGTCCAAAGCTGTTTCCATGGTTAACTCCATAAACAGGGTAAATTGGATAAACCGGAGAATCTGGCTGATAAATGAAGTTGAATCTTTACCGGTAAGTTCGATCGGTTCACGCATGGCATTTGCAGAAAAGTTGTCAAAAAGCAAAGAAATTCTTGCTGAATCTCTTGAAGTGATTAAATTCTGGTTCAGAGACCTTGTTGTCTGTAAGTATCAGCCTGAAAAAATTATCAACAGGGACTTAAAGGACAAAATTCGAAGTGCTTCCAAAAAGATGAAAACTACTTCACTGATTTCAAAAATTGATGATATTGAGTCAGCTCAGAAAAATATTCAGGCAAACACAAATTTGCGTCTGACTTTAGAAGTATTAATAATGCGACTTGCAAAAGTTTAAGACTCATTATACATGATACACGAGACCTTTGAAAAATGACCAATTTTGTTCAAGGCCAAGGAAGGCGAAAATTTTAACCACCCCGGTACGATCTGCCGGACCTACGGGGCAGGCAGGAATACATTGAGTATTTTGAGGATTAACCCGCCAAAGTTCGGTGGCGGGTTAAAATTTGAGCCTGTTGACAAATCCCGCTCAGCGGGGACGCAGGAATTGTGCAAAAGGGGGCGTTTTGCAAAGGTCTCGATACAGAGTATATGGAACATAGATTGTGCAATAGGGTAGGAACTTGATATGAAAAAAATAGTTGGAATAAGATTCAAGCCTGCCGGAAAGATTTACGATTTTGACAGCGGTGCATTTGTACTTAATCGGGGGAACCATGTGATCGTGGAAACCGAACAAGGGCTTACATTCGGAACGGTTGCAGTACTTCCGGTACCCTGTGACGATTCCACGGAAGGAGGAACAGGCAAGCCTTTGAAAATGGTATTTCGTCTGGCAAATCAAGAAGATTTTCATCAAAGAGAGAAGAATCTGAATACTGAGAAAGAGGCCCACTCCTATTGTCTAAAATGCATCAATGAACTTGGGCTTAAAATGAACCTTTTTTCCGTTGAATGCTCCTTTGATGCAAGCAAATTGACATTTTTTTTCACGTCTGAAGGTCGTGTTGACTTCCGGCAACTTGTCAAAATGCTTGTTAAAAAATTCGGTATCAGAATAGAAATGAGACAGGTGGGAATACGCAACCAGGCAAAGATGTGTGGCGGTATCGGAAGGTGCGGACGCGAAATATGCTGCTCGGCATTTATTGAAAAATTTGGACCTGTCTCCATACGCATGGCAAAAGAACAAGGGCTGTCATTAAACCCCACAAAAATTTCCGGCCAGTGCGGCCGACTCATGTGTTGTCTTACCTTTGAATATGAAATGTACAAGAAAATTAAGTCACAATTCCCAAAAATCGGGGAAACAGTAAAAACCAAAAACGGGAAAGGCAAGGTCATCCGCCATAATACCATATTCAATCGCATAGCAATTCGTTTAGATGATGGTCAGGATATAGAAGTTGGATTAGATAAAATCTCAAGGGAAAAAAAATAGGATTAAGAATGTCAAAACCCTTTTATATAACAACACCGATCTACTATGTTAACGCCAGACCCCATCTTGGCCATGCATACACAACCATTGTAGCGGATATCGTCCGCAGGTTTTACTCCATGCGCCAAGTAAAAACTTTCTTTCTTACCGGTACGGACGAACACGGTGACAAGATTGTACGTGCTGCTAAAAAGGAGAATCTAAGCCCCAGGAAATATGTGGATAAGATAAGCAGGCTCTTTAAGACGCTCTGGCCTGAACTTAATATTAAATACGATTGTTTTATCCGCACTACCGATACATCCCATATTGCGATTGTTGAACAGGTAATGCAAAAAATTTATGATTCCGGCGATATATATTTCAGTAAATATGAAGGCCTTTACTGTTTTGGGTGCGAGCGTTTCTATACTGAACGGGAACTGGTTAACGGCAAATGTCCTGATCATGAAACGGAACCTGAAACTATCGAAGAATCCAACTATTTTTTCAAGATGAGCCGTTATCAGGACTGGCTGATTGATCATATTAAGAACAATTCCGATTTTATTACTCCGGAACGTTATAAAAACGAAGTTCTGTCCTTTCTTAAGGAACCCCTTGAGGATCTATGCATATCCCGCCCCAAAAAAAGACTCAAATGGGGGATCACGCTGCCATTTGATAAAGACTATGTCACCTATGTATGGTTCGATGCACTTTTAAATTACGTTTCAGCCTTGGGATATCCTGATGGGAATCTATTTAAAACATTCTGGCCGGTGGTACAACACATAGTAGGCAAAGATATTTTAAAGCCCCATGGCATTTACTGGCCGATCATTTTAAAGGCGGCGGGCATTCCGGTATATAAACAACTGCATGTTCACGGATACTGGAATATCGATCAAAGCAAAATGTCAAAAAGCATGGGAAATGTTGTAGAACCGCTTCTATTGAAAAATGTTTACGGACTCGATACATTCAGATTTTTTCTGATGCGAGATATGGTTTTCGGGCTTGATTCCAACTTCAGTGAAAAGGCACTGGTACAGCGCATTAATTCTGATCTTGCAAATGATCTTGGGAACCTGTTCAGCAGGGTTCTAACAATGGTGCATAAATATTTTTCAGGAGTTGTTCCACAAGTCGATACCCGGATGGAAAAGGAACTTGGGTTCGGACTGAAATCTGATGCATTGCAAGCCATTAAAACTTATGAAAAAAATATGGGAGCGTTTGCCTTTCACAAGGCGCTCATGGCCATCTGGGAATTTATCAGCCAGATGAACAAGTATATTGATCTTACCACGCCCTGGGTACTTGCAAAGAAGAAATCGAGCAGAAAACAACTTGAAGTTATAATTTATAATCTTCTTGAATCCCTTAGAATCATATCCGGCCTTATCTATCCCATAATGCCGGAAACGGCCGAGACCATGCAAAAACATCTGGGTATGAACCCGAAAAAGCCATTCTATCATCTTGATTCCCTTAAAACATGGAAAACCCTGATTCCCGGCACGAATTTGCCTAAATCAATTACACTCTTTCCGAGGATAGATCTAAAAAAGGGGGATACGCCACGGCCGGGAGTAAGGCATCGAAGTTCTGAACCGGCTGCAATCAAGCCCGAAATAACCCTCGACACACTCAATAAGGTCGATCTCAGGGTGGCTACCGTGATCCATGCAGAAGCAATTCCCAGAGCGAAAAAGCTGCTTAAACTTGAAGTTGACCTGGGTAAAAGGAAAACGATTATTGCCGGCATTTCTGCAAACTATTCTCCCGAAGATTTGGTAGGCAAACAGGTCATTATCGTTGCGAATCTCAAACCTGCTAAATTGATGGGGATACTTTCCCAGGGCATGTTGCTGGCCGCTGTTGATGAAAATAGTTGTACTGTGGCAACGCTGGACAAAAAAGTAAAACCGGGAACAGCTCTAAGCTAAAGATATAGTTAGTTCGCTTCACTCACAATTGGAATACTGGAATAATGGAGTAATGGAATGATGGGTGAGCTTGTCCTGAATGAAGCTGAAGGAAAGGAGTTTTTTTACAATTTAAATGGTTTATTTTCCGCTTTTATCCCCAATATTCCAGCATTCCAGTATTCCAGTATTCCATTCCGATGGCACAAACAGGTTGCCATTAAAAGACTATTGATTTCATATAGTTGTAGAAATTCCGAGACGTTGATTATCTATTAAATAATGATTCCCCACAGACTTGAAACCGAACAGGCAGCCCTTAAAAGACCGGGATGGAGAAAGTATCAGTACAATTTGAAACGGGCTGCCGCCAAAAAAAGATTAATTAATAAAACCATTAAATTATTCACCCCGGTTATTGTTTTACTTGCTGCGGGTTACGGAATATTCGTCGGTCTTGGCGAAAATTCATTTTCTCATTTGATTGGGCATTATTTTTCCTCGTCCCCTGATAAAAAAATCGATGCCCGCCTCAATTATGGCAAGTTAATAGACAAAAGCAATGTTCGGGAATTGCTTAAAAATATATCTTTTGTAAATCTTAAAAATAAGAGTTTCGACTTTTTTTCGGATGGCCGTAAATTTCGAATTGACACCAGTCTTGACATAAAACTGCAGGACTATCTTCTAAAAAAGCTGAAATTAGAGACATCCAGATACATCGGAATAGTGGGTATGGATCCTGCAACCGGCAAAGTTTTATGTATGGTCGGTTTTGATAAGAAAGATCCGTCTAGCAACCCGTGCGTGGACAGCAAATTCCCTGCAGCGAGTATTTTTAAGATCGTTACCGCATCTGCAGTTGTTGAGAAATGTGGTCTTAATCCAGGCTCTAAGCTTTCATATAACGGGAGAAAACATACCCTGTATAAATCCCAGCTTAAAGACCGGATAAACAGGTATACCAACCGGATAACATTTCGGGACTCATTTGCACAATCGGTTAATCCGGTGTTTGGAAAAATCGGCGCCCTTTACCTTGGGAAAAATACTCTCGAAAAGTATGCCGAAGCCTTTGACTTCAACAAAAACATCGATTTTGAGATTAAGATTGCTCCGAGTTCTGTCTATTTGTCCGACGAACCTTACCAGTGGGCTGAGGTCGCCTGTGGATTCAATAATAAAACAAAAATGTCTCCCCTTCACGGTGCAATGATGGCTTCGGCAATAATCAACCAGGGAAGCATCATGGAACCTACGGTAGTTGATCAGATCATTAACGAAAAAGGAAAGATCATTTACCGGAATCGTTTGGTCACGATCAACCAGGCAATTACCCCCAGGGCATCTAAAGTACTTAATCAACTCATGGCGGCTACCATTCGATCCGGCACCTGCAGAAAGGCTTTCAGAGGATACAGGAAAGATAAAATCCTTTCCAAACTCAATATCGGCGGCAAAACAGGCTCCATTGACAACAAATCTCACGATGCCCGGTATGACTGGTTTGTGGGATTTGCCGAAGAAAAAAACGGGCCCGGAAAGATAGCTTTATCGGTTATTGTCGCCCATGAAAAATATATTGGCCTAAGAGCGAGTTATTACGCACGGATTGCAATGAGAAAATATTTCCGCAGTTATTTTGAAAAAACTGCGACGTGATGTCTAAAACCTTAAACGTGATGAATTCGACGTTTCGCGAATTCATCGATATTGAGAGTATCAATGAATTGTTTAATTAAAATCTTCAGTCTTATCATGCAGATGTTTGCCCTGATTTTGGGTTGTCTTTTAGCAGACGTATATTTTGGAAAACATATGGCCGACCTACCGGAGGGTTCCATCGTATTTTTTCCATGCCAAAATAACATTCTGTGCTGCGGACTCACAGGGATTGTTACCTTTAAGAAAAAGAGTAAAACAGACGACCGTATCGACATTAACTCTTTGAAAGATATGCTCATAAAAATCCAGGATCTTTGCTATGCAAACTGCAGGAAACATGACTTGAATCTTGAAGATCATTATCTGGGTGGGGAAAAGCAGATTGACGCTCTTTTCCAAAACGTGCGAAACTTAAAATGCAATGATCTTTTTTACAATCTTTTCATTCACCGGGAAAGTCAGCACGAACTTGAAAAATTTGCCGATCGTCTTTTCGAATTCATTGATAAAGAACAAAGGTTGCTGGACCACCAGATGGGAAACCTCGAGTCTGATAATGTAAATATTCTGTCACGGCGTATCGACTGTATCAAGGACATTATCTGGTGCCTTACTTCAGAAAATGCCAATAATATCAAGAAGGTAAAAGATTTTTTAAGAAATGACCATGAAACTCCCACCAGTTATGAAGTAAATATTTTCAAAGAGATCAATGCCGTACTGAACAGTCTCGACCGTCTTGAGGTCAGGGGCCGCGATTCTGCAGGAATATCCATGATGTTTGTTCTCGATGATTCTGAATTTGACAGGTTCGAAGAAACAATTAAAAAGGGAAATCTATACGATCAGTTAAAAGAACGGTCAACCCGTGACGTTCTGGTTAACCTGGGAATCAAAGTAAATGAGTCAGAAGATGAAAACGGTCAAAAACGGGTGGCCATCGCCCTTACCTATAAAGTTGCCGCCGAAGTCGGGAGTCTTGGGGATAATATTCAGTTACTACGCCACCATATAAAAAACGATAAGATCCTCCACAAACTGGTCTCATTTTACCCGAAATACCATACAATTTCCGCCCACACGCGCTGGGCATCGGTGGGCGCTATCAACGAACCCAACTGTCATCCTGTGGACAACAGTGCCTCAGGGAGCAGCGCTCCAAAAAGCGGTATCATACACGCCTGTCTGAACGGAGATATCGACAATTATATGGAACTGAAAAATGAATATGAAAAGCACGGCGGTGTCATACCTCCGGATATCACTACAGACACTAAGATCATTCCACTTCAGATCGAAAAGTATATTAACCAGGGTGTTGAGGTTCAAGAAGCGTTCCGCCTGGCGGTAAATGACTTCAAGGGGTCTCATGCCATATCAATGCATATCGATCTGGCTCCGGGCAAGATTTTTCTGGCTCAGAAAGGAAGCGGTCAGGCCATTTTTATCGGTATTGCAAAAGATTACTATATGCCGACTTCAGAGGTATACGGACTGATCGAAGAGACCCCCTTTTTTATCAAGATGGACGGTGAAAAAGAAGTACAAGGCAGAGACGGCATGACCCGGGGACAGATTTTCATCTTGAATCAGGATTCCGCCGGTGGCATGGACGGCATTAAAGCAATCTATTATGACAACACCCCGATTAACCTTGGTAAAAATGATATAAAACATACCGAAATTACTTCAAGAGACATAGACCGCCAGGATTTTCCCCATTACTTTTTGAAAGAAATCTCGGAATCTCCGCATTCCGTGGAAAAGACCCTTCAGAATCGCTGGAAAATCAAAGAAGATAAGATCCTTCGGTATGTCGTCACCCTGGATGAAAAGACATTCCCTGAAACGTTGCAAAAGGCTCTGCTGGATAAAAAAATACGACGAATCTTTTTTGTTGGGCAGGGCACTGCCGGTGTTGCTGCACATGCATGTGCAGACATTCTGAATTACTATATGAACAATCCCTTGTTTTATATCAGTGCAATCAAAGCATCGGAGCTAAGCGGGTTTAAACTTAATGACGATGACGATAAAAAAATGATGGCAGACTCCCTTGTGATTGCCATTAGCCAGTCCGGAACGACCACAGATACAAACCGTACCATCGATATGGTGAAAGAACGGGGCGCCTACACCATGGCCATAGTTAACCGCAGGGATTCGGATATTACTTTCAAAGTTGACGGTGTCATGTACACCAGCAGCGGCAGGGATATCGAGATGTCGGTCGCTTCAACAAAAGCCTTCTATTCTCAGATCGTTGCAGGTGCTCTTTTGGCGCTTAAGATTGCCCGACTTCAAGGTCGCAGGGGTGATGACTTTGTTACCGCACAAATTAAAGAGCTTCTTGAAATGCCCGGCCATATGAAGAAAGTCCTTTCGATGCATAACAAAATCGGAAACTCTGCAAAAAGTCTTGCGACAACCAAACCATACTGGGCCGCCGTGGGTAGCGGCCCCAACAAGGCTTCAGCAGATGAAATCAGGATCAAACTGAGTGAGCTTTGTTATAAAACGATTTCTTCTGATTATGTTGAGGATAAAAAACACATCGATCTGTCATCGGAACCGCTGATCATTGTTTGCGCCGCCGGGTCCAGGGGGACGGTAATCGGAGATATTATTAAGGATACGGCGATATTCCAGGCACATAAGGCTACGGTCGTTGTCATAGCTAACGAGGGTGAAAACCGGTTTGAACCCTATGCAGCGGATGTTTTCCACGTCCCGATTGTCAGTGAGCATTTTGCCCCCATCCTGAACACCCTGGTGGGACATATCTGGGGATATTACGCTGCCATGGCAATTAATGAAGGGTCACGCTTCCTGTACGGGTTCAATAAAGATATCCAGAAAACCGTAGACGATTATGCGAATAAGGGCATGGATGTTTATGAATTGATTCTTGAAAAATCTTTCAGGGAAAAAATCGCTTTTTTTTATAAAGAATTCAGAAGAAAAAAAAGCGATAACACTTTTCCGTCTGCCATGGGACTTGAAGCAGCATCGAATCTGACCCTGCTTTTAAAATATCTGTCCGGGAGACTACCGGTATCTGATTTTGAAATAGATTTCGGAAAAAAAGGTACGGCGCTAAACATGTTGAACACGCTCTTTGAGTGTTTGGGAGAATCGATTAACTGCATGTCCCGACCCGTAGATGCTATCCGGCACCAGGCAAAAACCGTCACTGTGGGGACAAGCCGTATCAGTGAAAAGTTAGAAGGGATACTGTTCGAAGCACTGACCCAATACAAGATCCATGCTTCTCAACTTATTAACAGGAATATTATGGTTCTTAAAAATCTGCAAGAAATCGTTTCAGATTTAAAAGGAGCCATTTTTTACAGAATTCAGGGCCTGAACCTTCTCGGTGAACCCACAGATCAAACCACCATCGAAATAATAAAAAAAGAAGGTACCTTAAAACCGATTCCGTCCCGTGTAGAAACCGACTCCCTGCTTAAGGGGACCAAAAGAATCATTGTGCGGGAAGGGAATGTATATATCGGCATAGGACGGAAAGACGACCGAAGCATTATCGTTATTCCGATTATATCCGCCTCTGCCGCCACACCGAATTTGATTGAATACATCCTATTGTTGAATATATCGTTTAAAGAAAATGTTCCGCTAGATGTAAAGATAAAGGCCCTTGGCGGAAAATACGAGCGCATCAAAAACATTGTCCAGGAAAATAGTGTGGTGTGGGATGAACGGTATATTGAGCTCGTGGGGATGAAAGAGCTTTTTGGAATATCTGCGGAAAAAATCGGGGAATTTATTGTCTCCCGTGTTTCATGATTTAAGAGCCTCGGAAAATAATAAAACGATTTATCTTTTTCCCATACAGTTTACGCTCGAAGGATATTAGACTCTGCATAAGCCCATCAAGCATCCGGTATCCAGCATCAAGTGACCCGCATCCGGTATCAGAAATGTTCAATTTTCGTGCAATCTGCTTTTATTTACCAGTTCATGGCCATTTTCACCCTATTTATCCCTGTCATTTTTTCAACACCCATTAACCGGCATTTGATCTGCCCAGCGAAGATCATTCAATTTACTGATATCATATTAAATTCGGACATTTCTTATTTCAGACCCTGCAAGATTTTCCGGGAACATTCCGATTTTCCCGTCAAATTTACCCCTCCACAAGATTTACTCTCATTTCTTACTCTGCTCATTCTCAACACAACCAACTGAATATATTAATATAATGCTATTCACCAAATTCTGGCATGTAATTTGCTTAATTAGTGTCCCGATAATTCCTTTTGGTTTAGAAGCAAAGGATAACGATTAGATATAACTGATTATTGTTAAAAAATTTGAAGGACATATGTATATGAAATTTAAAAGGATCAGCATTGCTTTATTGGTTTTTATTTTAACTGGAATCGCGATCTTTACCCAACTCATGATTCAACAAGAAGAAAAGGCAAGCAAAAAAGATATACATAATAAAGGAAACCAAATTGTTAGCCTTATTGCCTTGCATTCTATCCATGATTTTGAGGGTGACAAACGTAATTTCTTTATAAAAACCCTGATGGAATATACTTCCTCTCACGGCCTGGTTTATTGTTTCATCAATGATCAGAACGGAAAACCAGTAGTATCATTAACTCCTGGAAATTTAGAATCTGAAATCCCAAATCATATTCAAACCAAGTCCCTGGCTGCAATGGGGTTGGTTTATCAGCCGTTTGAAACCATGGGATCGGGCCAAAAGATCTATGAATTTGCCAAACCGTTCTTTGAAAACGGGAAAAAAACAGGTGCGGTGAGAATAGGACTCGAACCGCCTTTCATATCGATAATTTCCATGCAAAGAGTCAGCCTTCTGGCAATGTTATCATTTTTTATCATTTCCGCCATCACCATCGTTTATTATGGCTTTGTGCAAGCCCTTGCACCGCTGGAACAGTTTTCGGAAAAAATTCTAAATAAACGCATGGATACCTCGGTTGCCTTAAACAATTCAACAAAAAGATTTAACGTTGGTTCAATGGTTGAAGATTTTCAAAAATCTTTGCTTCAATTTAAAGACAAGTCCAAGGCAATCGAAACAATCAACCAGGAATTGGCCTCCAAGATCGGGGTGTTGCGGTTTGAAAAGAATCAGGTCATTACTATCCTTAATTCCATCCATTTCGGGATTATAATTACTGATATTCAGGGCAATGTCAGTCATATCAACGACTATGTGCTCAATCTGTTCGATAGAAAAAGGGATGATGTCACCGACCGTCCTCTGGAAGAAGTTATTCCAGATAAAGAAATCACATCGTTTATTTCGAAACAGGAAAGTCTTAAACAGCAACGACCCAACAGCCATATGGACATAACGTTTCCTGAGCTTGCTCCCGGCGAAACCTATAGGATTTCTTATGGCTGCCTAAAAGATGACCAAAAAACGGCGATCGGCAAAATGATCATGTTCAATAACGTAACCAAGGAAATGCAAGCCGAAAAAGCGACTCAGGAGTTCACCGCCCATTTGTCCCATGAGTTGCTAACCCCATTAACAACAATCAAATCCTATAGCGAAATGTTAATGGAAGGTGAAATCGAAGAGAGTGAAACTCAAAAAGAGTTTTATAATACCATAAACAGTGAGACTGCCCGCTTATCCCGTCTTATCAAGGACCTTCTCAATTTATCGAAAATCGAAATGGGAAGCCTAACCCTGGACAAAGGCCTTGTAAAATCTGACTGGCTTTTCGAGGATTGTATCACCGCTGTCCAAGGGGCCGCCCAGAGAAAAAATATTTCCATCCATAGACATGTGCCGGATAATTTCCCCTCTTTGATCGGCGACAAGGATCAGCTTAAAGGCGCCCTGATTAATATCTTGGGCAATGCTGTAAAATATACACCTGAAAACGGTGACATCAATTTTGAATTAAGGGAACAGGACAGCAAGGTCATTTTTGATATCAGAGATACCGGCTATGGAATGTCGGAAGAAGATCTTTCTCACATATTTGATAAATTCTATCGTTCCCAAGATCCTCAAATTGCTGAGCAACAGGGCACCGGATTGGGGTTGGCCATAACTTCGGAAATTATCAGCCTTCATGAGGGAGAAATGAAAGTTAAAAGCAAGATCGGCGAAGGAACTCATTTTACAGTAAAGATACCGAAGGAGGAGTATTACCTTGGAAAACAATCATAAGGTTCTGGTCATTGATGACGAGGCCCATATCCGGCGCGTGCTTGAAATTAAATTGAAAAATCGCGGCTATCAGGTTTTGCAAGCAAAAAATGGGCAAGAAGGATTTGATATGATTCAAAAGCATCAACCGGACATCGTGATCTCAGATATCAATATGCCCATTATGGACGGTAAAACCCTATGTGAAAAAACCAGCGGTCTGAAGAAAGAACGTCCTTTTTTAACCATTATCATAACGGCCCGTATAAATCCGGAGGATCGGGACTGGATAGAAACATCACAAGATACACAATTTATGGAAAAACCCTTTAGCCCTGCCAGGATAGTGGAGGCTATCGAGCAATACCTTGGATAAAAATGATGAAAGATTTAAACTCGGTTAAACTTTTTCTCTCCAGCCTTTCCCCTGTTAGTCGAACACACTATCAGATATGGAACACCCAGGGAAAGATGGTATTCTCCACGGGGGACGTGATGCCGAAAGAATTCTCTGTGAAAGCATTTCAGAACCTGTCCCATCTCATCATAGACCAAAAAGCTTTCCAATACCGTGTCTATGAGGATGAAAATTTTATGTGCGGTATTCCCATTAAAAACAGTCACGGCGTTTTGGGTGCGCTGGTCGCCTGTGACCACGCCCCATACAGACCTTGCCTGAACGACGCCAAGCATGATGCAGAGGCTTATCACGCCGATGAAATGAAAAAGTTTTTCAGCAACCTGATAATTCTTGTTGAAGAAAATTTGAATGCTAACGAAGAAGTAGAAGAAATGGCCCTGGAGCTGGAGCAAAATTTTGAAGATCTTTATTCCTACGGTCAGATCGCCACCCAGATAAAAACCGTAAGATTCTCGACCGACATGCTGAAAGAATTGATGCAAAGACTGATAGAAAGTTTTCGGGTGGACGCGGCGGTTACTCGTATGCCTAACAAGCCGGAATTCAATATGTGGTTCTCTAAACCTAAAGTTTTTGAAACGTTTTCGGCGCCCCATAAATTTTTGGGAAAACTTATCAGCATGATACCCCCGGACGCCCCCTCGATAAAGGAAAATTATTTTATTATTAATGATTCCCGTAAGAACCCGCAATATAAGGATCTGTCAAAAGACGTTTATCGCTTCCTGGCAGTAAGAGTTCAGCATCATAAAGAGTTTTACGGATGGATAGGACTGGTATCGTTTAATCTAAAGGAAATCTTCCGGCAAGGGGAATTAAAGCTTTTGATATCCATGGCGGAACAGCTGGCAGGGGCGATCACCAATACAGACCTTTATAATGATTTAGAGCAGTTTGTCATCAACATGGTCAAGTCCCTGGTATTTGCGATTGAAGCAAAAGATATTTATACCCGGGGGCATTCGGAGCGGGTTTCCAAATATAGCATTCTTATGGGAAAGCAACTCGGCCTGAATGAAAAGGAGTTCAATGATCTTAAGTGGGCTTCAATGTTACACGATATCGGTAAAATCGGTATCCCTGAATTCATTTTGAATAAGCCGGATGGTTTGACAGATGCTGAATACGAAATCATTAGGGGACACCCTGAAAAAGGGGGGGAAATCCTTAGGCCCGTTGCGCAGTTGGCAGGTTCACTTCCCGGTATTATTCACCACCATGAGCATTATGACGGTACGGGGTACCCCCAGGGCCTTAAAGGTGAAGAGATTCCTCTATCGGCCCGAATCATAGCAGTCGCTGACACTTTTGATGCCATCACTTCTTCCCGGGCCTATCGGCGTGCCAAAAGACCGGAAAAAGCTCTGACAATAATAGAAGAGGTGGCGGGAACCCAGTTAGACGCGCGCATGGTAGACGTTTTCAAAAAGGTTTATAAAGAAAACATAATATACGAGGATCTATCATCGCAATGACACAGAGTCCAAATAAGCCCGAACATAACAAAACCGGCGGTATGAACATCAGTGGTAGGACCATCGTGACGCTCGAAAGCCAGATTACCTATAGCAATTGTAATGAACTCGAAGAGAAAATCGATAATGTAATTCAACAGAACAAAACCGAGATCATCTTAGATTGTAAAAACGTGGGTCTTTTGGACAGTGCTGCGCTGCAATTGTTGATTCAAACCCATGAGGAGTTGAGAAATAAAGGGGGCGCATTGAAGATGGTCGGACTAAACGAAGTTTGCATGGATATCATGTTGGCAACCCGATTGATCAATATGCTTTTTATTTATAAAGATATGCACGAGGCGGTAACAAGCAGGCTATGAAAGGAAGTTCCATTCCAAAAAGAAAAAGGCTTGGGGATATTCTGGTCCATCAGGGCAAATTAACGCCTGATCAACTGACCGATTTCCTCCGAATTCAAAAGGAGACCGGCAAGCCCCTCGGCCAGATATTAACCGAAAACGAGACGATCTCCAATGAAGAGTTAATAAAAGTCCTTGGAGAACAGCTCGGAATTCCACATGTCTGGTTGCGCAAGGGGTTGATAGATCCCCAGATCGTTCACGTGTTACCCAAAGAAAAGGCGCTTCATTATCAAGTTGTTCCGATGTTTGTCGTAAACAATGTTTTAACCCTGGCAACATCAGACCCGTATAGCTTTTTTATTTTTGATGAAATCAAAAAATTAACCCACATGGAAGTACAGCCGGTAATCAGCCGTGCAGAAGATATTTTAGATGCCATCCCTCAGGCTTATCAGGACAATATAAGCATTGATGATCTGATGACCGACATCGATGATTCGGGCATTGACATTATTGAAGGCCGTGAAGAAAAAGAAATCAGCGAAATCGCTGAAATGGCTGAGGGAAGCCCGGTTATTAATTTGGTAAACATGATTCTGCTTAAGTCCGTCCGGGATGGAGCCAGCGATATTCATATTGAGCCCCAGCCAGGAAAAATGCGGGTTAGGGCAAGGATCGATGGGATGTTATACGAGCTGAAGTCCCAAAAAATTGATTTTCATCCGTCTGTGGTTTCCAGACTCAAAGTTATGGCCAATCTTGACATCGCCGAACGCCGCCTGCCGCAAGACGGTCGTATTCAGGTCATGGTCGATGGGCGCATCATCGATTTGCGTTTTTCATCCATGCGCGGAGTTCATGGTGAAAAAGTAGTCTTGAGGATTCTCGACAAAGACAAGTCTCTTCTGGATCTTAATACACTGGGATTTGAACCCGAGACGTTGGATGAGTTCAAATCTTTACTCAGGAAATCACACGGACTGATTTTGGTCTGTGGTCCCACCGGCAGCGGCAAAACCACCACCCTGTATTCGGCCATAACCCTGCTCAATACCACGGAAAGAAATATTGTCACCATCGAAGATCCGGTGGAATATCAATTGGAGAATATCAATCAAAACCAGGTCCATACGGCCATAGGCATGAAATTTGCCACATTCATGCGGCACGCACTGCGGCAGGATCCGGACATTATAATGTTGGGGGAAATCCGAGACCGGGAAACGGCCGAGATAGCCATTCAGGCCTCTCTTACCGGTCATATGGTGCTATCAACCCTGCACACCAACGACAGTCCCAGTGCGATCACGCGGCTCCTTGAGATGGGCGTTGAACCCTATCTCTTATCATCTTCTATACTGGCCTGCATGTCGCAGCGTTTGGTACGAACGATTTGTCCCCATTGTAAAACAGAATACTATGCACCCGGGAGCGTTTTAAAGGAGCTGGGCATTGATGAAGACAAACAGTTTCGCCTGTATAAAGGCAAGGGATGTTCAAAATGCTATGATTCCGGTTTTAAGGGACGTACAAGCATACATGAATTATTGGTGATCGATCGAGATCTGCAATCCTTGATTTTGGAAAATCCGACGATCGACGCTTTAAGAGAGTATTGCAGGAGAAATGGTAACTTTACCTTGAAAAAAGCGGGATATGAGAAAGTCCTGCAATATCTTACCACCATTGAGGAGGTCCAGCGGCTTGTGTCTATGGAAGTTTAATAAGCTGCCTGATTTTATGAAATTCTATTAATTTTATATAACCGTGTGACGTATGGCCATAAATTTCAATCCAAAAAACATACAGGAAACAGGGGCGGCAACTCAATTTGCACCGGCGGATCGGTCGAAACCGCCTTTGGGTATCGGAATTCTTCGTGGTTTCGGAAAACCGGTCAATTCTCAGGAAGTGATATTTTTTATCTCACAGCTTTCGCTGATGCTTGAGATAGATACACCCCTCACCGTGGCATTGAAAAGCATCGGGGATGAAATTCAAAATCCGGCATTTAAAGCGATCATCACAGACATCTATCAGGATATTGAGGAAGGCCGCCAGCTATCCGAGGCAATGAAACGCCATCCCAAAATTTTTGACAACCAATTCATCAGCATGGTTAAAGCCGGAGAAGCCGGTGGTTTTTTAAAGAAAATTTTAGATCGAAATGCGAAGATGCGGGAAAAGCGCCAGGTTCTCATCTCCCAGCTGAGATCGGCTCTGACCTATCCCATGGTCCTGTGCGGTCTCGGGGTATTGGTGGTCATTTTTATCCTGGTCGGCGTACTTCCGAAATTTACCGCATTTTTTCAAGGAAAAGAGAGCATCTTACCCTGGACCACGCGCTTTCTTATAATGACCAGTGCATCTTTACGGCATTATTGGTGGATTTATATTCTTGCATGTACCGGCCTGGTGTTGGGAGTCATCACCTGGAAAAAAAGTAAACAGGGGCAGGCGTTGGCGGATCTCTTTTTTGTCAAAGGGCCGCTCATTTCCGGTTTGGCCAACAAGATTTATACCGGTGAAATGCTGCGGACCCTCGGGTATTTGTTGGAAAGTCAGGTTCCCCTGATCGAGGCGCTCAAAGTGGCCCAACCTACAATTCGGAATCAATATTATCGACGCTTTGTTAGCCGGATTAGAGTTACCGTGGATCAGGGCGGACAGTTTTCTCAGCCCTTTGCCGGCTATCCCTATATACCGGAGACGGTTAAACAGATGGTGGCTATTGGAGAAGAGGTGGGGAAATTGCCATTTGTCATGTTGCGGCTGGCCAGGTTTTATGACATCGAGATCGAACAGGAGCTTAAAAAATTTGCCGCCATGATCGAGCCGGTCGCTTTGATTATCATGGGAGGGGTTGTGGGCCTGATTGTTTCGTCCATCATCCTTCCGTTGTTCAAGCTGTCGCAGGTTTTACGGTAAGGCTAAATAGTTTTAAAAAAAATAATCAAACCTTTAACGGTTGAACCATATCGTTAATAAAAAAAACAAAAAAGGAGACTATCGAAAAAATGAAATTAAGATTGAAAAACAAAAAAGGAGACTATCGAAAAATGAAATTAAGATTGAGAAACCAATCAGGGTTTACCTTGATTGAAATGCTGATCGTAGTCATTGTACTCGGGATTCTGGCCATGATCATCATTCCGCAAATCTCGGTTTCTACAGAGGATGCCAAGTTGAATACGCTGAAGACCAACCTGAGCGCTCTTCGGAATTCTGTAGAGCTTTACTACTTCCAGCACGACAATAAGTACCCGGGGTCTACTAAAGCAACCGATGGCAATCCAGCCGGGAGCGACGCTGATGCTGCAACAGCTTTTGTCCCTCAGCTGACCAAGTATTCAGAGATAACCGGCAAAACAGCGGACGTCAAAGGTGGGAATGCGATCTATGGTCCTTATGTGAAAGCAGCGACACTGCCTACAAATCCATACAATAGCAAAAACGATGTGGTATGTGTTTATGATGAGGATGACATTACCACAAGGAGCTCGGCCGGTGAAAACTTTGGATGGAAATTCTATCCCGTAACCGGCGTACTGATTCCAGCGGATAACGGCGCCCATGACACGTTATAATTGGGTGAAAAAGCAGTCGCCGGCAGGCTTCACGCTTGCCGAAATCCTGATCGTGCTGGTGTTTATGAGTATCGTGGTTATGCTCGGCTGGCCGTCACTCAATGCGGCGCTGGGTGATTTTCGCCTTTCCGGAGGAGCCCAAGAGACGGTCAACGCCCTGGAATTTGCCCAATTGACCGCCACTTCCGGCCGAAAGACCCGGGTGACCATCGACGCTGTTGCGGACACGATTCTTGTGGAGCAATTCAATCCGGTCATCGACCTGTTGGGCGGGGAAAGCGAGCTTGGCGAAGCTGACGTGGAGGGTGGCGCCTTTGCTCCCATGGGCAATCCCATGAATAAAGGCACGGATTACAATATCAGCCTGCCGAGTGAAGACCGGTTCGACGGCGTAGATATCACTGCGGTGGATTTTAACCACGGTAATTTCGTTACATTTGATGCGCTTGGGTGTCCTTCATCCGGCGGTACGGTCACACTGGCCCTGGGCAGCCGGCAGATGGTCGTGACCCTGGATTCGCTGACCGGCAAGGTCACCGTAAGTAATTAAGCAAAACTGATAGTAATTGTTCACCGCAGAGTCGCAGAGAACGCAAAGAAAATATATATTTTCCTTTTAAAGGAATAAGCGCATATAGGGCTGGATCTTTTTGCTTTCCATCCTCTCAATGGAAAGCAAAAAAATACTAAATCTCAGCGTTCTCTGCGACTCTGCGGTAATCAATTACAATGTCCATTATAGGATATAACATGCTCCTGAAAAAGATTTCTAAAATAATAAAGCCGGTACAACAAGCCTGTGGCGGTTTTACGCTTGTGGAGGCCATGCTTTCCGTTGCCCTGTTGGCACTGGTGGCTGTCGGGGTTTCGGCCCCGTATATCTCCGGATTCCAGACCCTGGATGTGCAGGCGGATCACATGCTGCTTGACAGCCACTTGCGCAGCCGCATGGAGGTGCTCGTGGGCACCGACTTTGGCACGCTCGGTAACGGCTCGGAGGTGGTCACCGTCAACGGGCAAAATTATACCGTAAACTGGAGCGTGGCTGCCATGGATTTGGACGGAGACAGCAACCCGGAGCCAACAGCCAAACAGGTGACCGTATCGATCACCGAGCTACCGTATCGCTCCCTTTCCACCATACTGGTGGACCATCAAGGCAAAGTGGGTAAGATATTATGAGACAGATCGGTCAAAAAGGCCTGACCCTGGTTGAACTCCTGGTCACCGTCGCTATCCTGGGAATCATCGCCACGGTGGCGATCCCCTTGATGTCTACCTGTTTGGATGCTTACGGCCAGGGCACTGCCAGGTCCCGGCTTTACCAGGAAGGTCTTCTGGCCATGGAGCGCATGACCCACGGGGTCAGGCGCTGCACGCACCTTGCCATCCCCAACAACTGGACAAATAACAGGGATATTCTGGCCTTTTCAGGATCCGTTAACGACGACAGCGACTTCTACTTCGATGACCCTCTTTTCCCGAGAATTGATGAAGACCCTTCTGAAGACATGAATGCAGATGGTAAACCCGGCATCAAGGGAGTGGACGATGACGGTTTCGGTTATGTGGATGAAGGGGATAAGAAAGATGACGATGAAGATGCTTATTTATATTGGGGTAAGAACGAGGATCCCCTCGATGGGATAGACAATGATGGTGATGGAAATATGGATGAGGATTTTGGTAATGACGCCAACTTTGATGACGAGCCGGGCATCGCCGGAATGGACGACGATGGAAACGGAACCATAGATGACGGACAGGGTAAAGAGGATGACGATGAGGACGGGAACAAGAATGAAGACCCGCTCAATGAGGTGATTTATGAGTTTGAAAGCGCCACCCATACCCTCTGGGAATCAATTCCCTCAACGGGTGACAAAACGGCATTGTCAACCCGGGTCACCCTGTTCCAGGCCGAGTACCAGGCTCCGGAAAGAGTGCGTATTACGATGACCCTCACGGACGATGACGGAAAAAACCTCACCTTCTCCGAATATGTCTGCCCCCGGAATACACTTCAAAAGACCGGTAAACGCGTTCGCTGAGGAGGACCCCGTGTTAAGACGCCATTTCCAAGTGGGCAAAAGGTCCGAAGCCGGTATGGCCTATGTGGTCCTGCTTGTTCTGCTGGCCATTATGTCCGCCCTGGGCTTTTCGTTCCTCTTTAAGGTGGGTGTGGGAAATTCGGCAACAGAGACCCGAGGTACCGGCATGCAGGCCCATTATCTGGCCGAATCCGCAGCCAATCATGCCATTTGGCGGATGTTAAAACAGACCACCTTCGCTGTGGATTTTCGCGTGACCCATGATGATGATGATGCGGAGGAAGATGACGACGGCGATCTGTCACTCAATAACGTAAAGATGGAACTGGGCAAGATGAGATACGTGGGGGTTCGCTTCCTTAACGTAAACGTTCCGCAGGGAGCGACGATTGTCACTGCTTATATTGAATTTCAGGCCGCCGCCTCAAATACGCAAGATACGGACCTGACCATTTACGGCCAGGATTCAGACAATGCCTCTCGTTTTGATAACGAAGAAGACGACATATCAGACAGACCCAAGACGGATGCCTCTGTGACGTGGAATAACGTTTCGGCCTGGACCAACGGCCAAAAGTACCAGACGCCCGATTTTACTTCCGTCATACAGGAGATCGTCGATCGGCCGGGTTGGTCGGACGGTAACGACATGGCCATGTTGTTTCGATCAACGGATCTGGACGGCCAACGGAAGATTGTCGCCCATGACGACAACCCGGATAATGCACCGCTGCTTCATATAGAATATGGCATTATAGTTCCATTGGCAGAGGACACTTACTACATGCATTCATTTGCCGGCGGCCGTTACGGATACAAAATTCGTTGGTATACCGATACCACCTTTGCCACCATCGCCACCGTGGGCGCAATTGGAAATACTGTGGTGGAGCAAAGCTATGTGCTCTACGTGATACCGAACCCATAGCATGTTTTTCAAACGTTGGCATTTTAGAGGTCTGGGATGAGATAAATCATAACCGATCCCTGCCGACGATTCATTGAGTTTTTCACTCAATTAAGGGGGATGAATTCGTTAAAGGTCAAAATATTGAGTAACGCCCGATGTTCTACTACATATTGTAGTCAGAAAGATAATGTTATACCGTTTGTTGTGTTTTTAACTTTACAGGTCATTGAATTCATGGTATTAATTTTTGGTCTATTTTTTGCTTTGGACAAACGGCCGTAATTTGAAAAAGGAAACATGTTAAATCTGAAAAACAGATACCCCATCGGCATTGATATTACCGATCAAAATATTTACGCCGCGCAGTTTCAAAAAACCCGGCAGGGAATATGGGTTCGGGAACTGTTTCATCGAAAATTGAACAATGGGCAGCCCGATAGTATAGCACCCGATGACGCCCTGGTCCCGATATTAAAGGAGATTGCAAAAAACAGAAGATTTCGGGGCAAAAATGTATCCGTCCATCTGCCCGCCCAGCATATATATAATTTTCCCATAACTTTTGAGCTCGGCGGTGATGAAACCTTAGAAGATGGGATGGTTAGGGAATGCAGGAGACATCTTTCTTTCCCCTTGGAAGAAGCCGTCATCGATTATCCTTCGATCACTGACATTTCATCCGAAAAAAACAAAAAATTTAAGGCCATCATCATCGCGGTCCGCAGAGAGCAGGTCGAACAGTATGTCCATCTGCTAAAGCGGGCAGGCCTAAGGCTTGAGGCCATTGACTTCAGCCTGTCTTCTTTATTGCGTCTGCATAATTATCTTTATTCCCCGAAAGAAAACCCTATTATCTTATGTAATATCGGATACAATCAAAGCCTGATCGCCATCGTCGCCCAAAACAGCATTCTGGCCCAGCGGAATACGCCGTGGGGGATACAACATCTTTTGAACCGCCTGGAGACCAACCTTGAACTCTCGGACAACAGCGAACAGGCTTTCGGAATGCTTAAAAAATACGGACTGTATTATGAACATCATATAGACGCTGATAGCGGTGAATCCGCGGCAAAGAATGGGGATAACGATGATGCAATTGAAATCTATCGCACCGTCTTCCAGATTTTGACCCCGTATGTTGATGAATTGATTCATGAACTTTACCAAATTACCGGTTATGTCAGATCTGAAATGCAGGGAGTCAGGTTTGAAGAAATTTCCATGTATGGTCAGTCAAGCTCTCTCAACTTTTTGGATCAATATCTTGAAAAAAGGCTCAATATTCCGACAAAATGCATTAATCCCATGGTAAAGTTTACCCTATCAGATAGCAGCCTTTTGCCTGATACGGCCGAGGGGGCGCCATTTGCCCTATGCCTGGGCCTTGCAATGAGAAAAATGACATGGCTTTAAGAGAAATCAATTTAATTCCGGCCGATATTCTTCATAAAAATTATGTATTCCGTCACCTTTTCTTATGGGCCGGATGCCTGACCCTTTGCCTTACCCTGATTTTTGGATTCTATCTGTACCAGGTTCATGTTGTCCTGCCAAAAAAACGACCCATGACAACTCTTCAAGATATGCATAAGCAACTGGGGGGAACCCTGGAAGAAATCAAGGAAACACAAGATGAGATTCAACGACTGAGCCTCCAGGAATCTTTTCTTAAAAAGTTCACCGGGATTCAGCCTTTTTCAAGATTTCTCCTGAAATTGTCGGAAATCATGAATGCACAGACCTGGCTTACAACGCTCAGTATCGATACCGAGGCAGAGGAAGAGGAAATCGTCCCCTTCTTAAAACTTTACGGGTTTTCCCTGTCCAATAATGACCTGGGAAATTTTTTGACCCGGCTCTCCGTCGATCCGCTCTTTAAAGATGTTGGATTGAAATATGCCAAAGAGACCGGGATGGCAAAGTCGGTTCAGAATCCAAATGCTAATGTAAAGGTTATCCAGTTTCAGATAGACTGCAAAATATCGAGATTTTAGTTATGATGAACATAAGCATAAAACGTTTGAATCAAGCCTGTCTTGCCATAGTCATCATCGTTTCACTGGGATGCGGCTATCTGTCCGTCAGCCATGTTATCAAGAAAAAGCAGCAGTTTGAAATTGAAAAAGACATCCTTTCCAAAAGGATGAAGGAAGTTAGCCTGAATAGAACAAATCTGGGGGAGCTGAAGACGACCCTGGCTGCGATAAAAAAAGAACTGAATTATTTCAATAAGCGAATTCCGGAATCCGGAAAAATCGGATTACTATTAAAGCAAATCGATTCTTTGATGAAGCAACGAAAGATAGCGTTGATTAATTTGACGCCGTTAAGCGTGGTGGAAGAGAAAATTTATCTAAAAAACCCCATCCAGCTTTTGTTCAAGGGAGACTTTGTCAACATTTATCATTTGATTCACGATTTTGAGAGGATGGACCGCATTTTTGTAATGGAAAAGATGACCATTGCCAAAAATGAAGTTTCGGGTCAATGCCAGGTTGAATTAATGGCCAGTGTTTTTGAGCACAAAAAAACCGAAAATATTCTAAACATTTTCAATTTATGAATGCGTGTACGACCTTATGAAGGGAACGAGAAGTAAATGCCGACCCAAAAAAGCAAAAAAGTAAAGCTCTATATTGTTATCGGGCTGTTAGTTGTGGCGGTTATCGTCGCATACTTTCGCTTTATACACAAAAAAAATGGCGCTGATGCGGATATCGCCAGTCTCTCTCACAAGGAGGCGAAATTCGATGTTCCTCATCTCGAAAAAACCAAGATCAAAAAGAACATCCGTAAACTCAGATTGCCCGTTAATGAATCTTTGAGCATAAATATCAGAGATATTTTTTCACCGGTACAACTGCCTGCAGAATCAGCCTCCCTGATTCAGGCGGATAAAACACCGGAGCCAATTGGTATTTTAGAGCTCAAAGGAATCATCATCGGCGGTAAAAAGCCGATGGCCATCATTAATGATAAATTTGTCCGGACGGGCGAAAAAATCGGCGAATATCAAATTGTAAAGATTGATCCCCATGAGGTACTTTTAAAATCGGTCAGCCATGAAATGGTTCTGCAGGTTTTAACCCCTGCGGATAAACAATAAAACAAGTTCAAAAAGCCGTGGAGAAACCGGGATATGAATCGTAAAAAACGCCCCTTAAAACTCTTGACTGAATTCATGCTCAAAGCAAGTCGTATATGCATTTTGTTTGTCATCATACTGTTATCAACCGGCCCCAAACTATTCGGTGCCGCCCTCCCCTCGCAGGCGGTCATTCTGGAAACAATTCAGGCCGATCGTCACGACGATTATGCATCTATTGTTTTCGAGTTTGGAAACCCTTTCCAGCTTGACAAACCTGTAGTTTATAATGATGAAGTTTGGTTTAGATTAAAAAACGCAAAAACCGTGCTGGCCCCATATCGAGAATACAAGAACTCCGAATCATGGGTCAGGCTGGAAAAGGCTGGAAATGATTTAAATGTTCGGATGGGTCTTTTGAAAAATTTTTTACGGTTTAGTTATTTTTCTTTGGAAAATCCGGACCGTTTGGTCATCAACCTTTACCGGGATGAACATGGCAATGTTTTCTCATCTGAAAAAACAGCCGCCGATCCTGAGAATAATGCCGAGTCCACCCTGGCTGTCGTTAAAGATCGCTTGCCAGAGGAAGCCCCGAAAGGCGAAATACCCCAAAAAACAAAAACTACACCACCGGAAAAGAACATTCAGCCAAACCCACCCGCCAAGACAACATCGACGGCCAAAAATCAAGAGATCATCGATCCATCGTCGAAACAGCAATTGCTGACAATGAATTTTTATCAGGGTGATATCCAGGAGATCCTTTCAGGCTTGGCCATGCAACAAAAGATAAACATTGTCTCTGCTCAGGATGTTTCCGGAAAAGTATCCGTGCATCTTTACAATGTTCCCTTTAACAAAATATTAGACGCGATTTGCCGTGCAGGAGGATTCAGTTATCATAAACAAGGGGATGTTTATTATGTGTTTAAACCCAAAGAGGCGATAGAACCACAGACCGAAATTCTAAAACTGAGGATCTTTAAACTCGAATATGCAGACATGGATAAAATTCAGGAGGTTTTGGATGCCATACCCGGATTTAGAATGATAAAAATCCATGAACCTTCCAAGAGCATTATCGTGGAAGATACGCCGGAAAATATATCGAAAATAGAATCCCTTGTTCGCTTTTGGGATGCCAGGCCCAAACAGGTTATGATCGAGGCCAAAATTTTAGAAGTCGAATTGACCGATGATATGACCCTGGGCGTCAACTGGGAGAAGATCATGGGCGATGTGAGGATTGGAACCGGAGGGTTCACCGGCGCCATTATACCCACTGACACGGGGATCTCTCCGGTACCGGAAACAGGAGAAGGCATTTTCGGCAACATCATAACCGGTGTGGGAACCCGTCATCAATTCACGGCCGCCCTGGATGCGCTGCGGGCCAAGACCAAGATCAACACGCTGTCTACCCCCAAGATACTGGCCATTCACAGCAAACCCGCCAGGGTACAGGTTGGGGGTCAGCAGGGGTATTCCGTGACCACGGTTTCTGACGGCATCGCCACCACTTCCATTGAATGGATAGATACGGGTACCATCCTTGAAATTACTCCCTATATCGATCATGAAAACAATGTATTGCTTAAAGTACAACCGGAAATTAATTCGGCCCGGATTGAAGAAGGCGGAATCCCGGTGGTAAAATCAACCATGGTAACCACCTGGCTGAGGGCCAAAAATGGGGAAACGGTTTTTATCGGCGGTCTGATCCAAAATACAAGAACCGAAACAAGAAATAGAGTCCCCTGCCTGGGGGATATACCCGGATTGGGCTTGTTATTTGGCCGAACCTCTCACGGCACGGGAAAATCCGAACTTATCGTTCTGATCACTCCCCAGATTTTAGAAGATGCAACCCCTAAGGACCAGGACGCCATAGAAAAAACAACTGAAATGGAAAAGGATCTCAAAACCAGGTCGTTGTCGCCATTAGATTTATTGAAACCGTTTACCCCCTGACCCTGATAAACCGGAAGAAACAAATAACAATAACCGAAATTCAAAATTTCAAACAGGCTTTGGTCATTGAATATTGGGGAGTAAGGGCGGAAACAAACTATTTTAATTGTAAAAAACTCCTTTCCTTCAACTTCGTTCAGGACAAGCTCACCCATCATTACATTACTCCATCATTCCATTATTCCATTATTCCAATTGAGGCGAAGCCCCTCAGTTCATTCGATTGTTTTAAATCTTGTTGAAAAGATCTATTTTCTCTGTTAAATAAATTTTGATAAATTCGTAAAACGGTCGTTTTTCTGACCTTTTACGAGACCATCAATTTTATTTATCTTAACACTCACAAACCGGAGATCAGAAATGCCTGACAAAAAAGATTTTATTATCAAAGACAAAAGAATGTTTGCGGAAGGGGATCCGGATCAAGAGACAAAAGAAGAAACGGCCAAACCTTCAAAAGAGGAGGCTAAGGCAAGTGAATCCCAAGAGGCGACTGCTCCTGAAGAGGATAAAACAGACTTTCAACTGCCGAAAATCAATTTCGCCACCTTTATTTTTTCGTTGAATTCATCTGTACTGCTACAACTCGGTCTAATTGACGATCCTGCCACCGGCAAAAAGACTAAGAATCTGCCCCTTGCAAAACAGACCATAGATATTTTAGGCATGCTGGAAGAAAAAACCCAAGGGAATTTGACAAAGGATGAAGAGACCATGCTGAAAAATATTCTATATGACCTGAGGATGATATATGTAAAAGAGAAGGGATAATCCGGACATCTTATGAGGATTCTCTCTCCTGCTAAAATAAACCTGTTTCTGGAAATTACAGGAAAACGACCCGACGGCTACCATGATCTGGTCAGCCTGATGTGCTGTGTCGGACTTTGCGATACGGTTTCACTTATCTTTGGCGTTAAGGAAACCTCCGTCTCCTGCAGCCATCCGGACGTTCCGGAAGATGAAACAAATCTTGCCTTTGCCGCTGCATCTCTTTTTTTTAACACCCTGAATATAAATGAAAGCGTAAAAATTTCCATAGAAAAACAGATACCGGTTGCAGCCGGCCTCGGAGGGGGAAGCAGCAATGCGGCTAGCGTTTTTTTGGGGTTGAACCGCTATTACGGCTATCCATTTTCCCCGGACAAACTCATATCCATGGGGCGTTCAATCGGAGCCGATGTGCCCTTTTTTATTTTCCGGGAACCGGCAATAGTATCCGGTATCGGTGACAAGCTCAAAGCTTACCAAGGGCTTGAAAGTTTTAAGATATTATTGGTTTTCCCCGGTTTTAGCATTTCAACGGCCAAGGTTTATAAAAATCTTAATTTGGGATTGACAAAATGCAAAAAAAAACTTAGAAGTCTTCTTTTGAACAAGCAGAGCTTTGATCCGAGATGCCATTTATGCAATGATCTTGAAACCACTGCGGCATCAATGTATCCGGGCATATATACAGTTAAAGAGGCTCTTTTAAGACATGGCGCATTGGGAGCGCTCATGTCGGGCAGCGGATCCACGGTATTCGGCCTTTTTTCCGATTCCGATACAGCCTTGAAAGCAAAGAACGTACTTGCAGAGAACGACAAGTGGCAGTTGTATCTTGTCGATATGATAACAAAGGATAAAGGAGACAACCCGGAACAGGGATAATTTGTCAACCCTGCATCTTTGATTATGGGGCGTCGTCAAGTGGTAAGACACAGGATTTTGGTTCCTGCATTCGGAGGTTCGAATCCTCCCGCCCCAGCCAGGTTGCATCAATAGTGAATAGTTATTTAAATGAATGATTTTATAATATTTTCAGGAAATTCAAACTATACTCTTTCCCGAAAAATATGTGAATATATCCATGTTCCTCTGGGAGGGGAAAAGGTAAAAAGATTCAGTGACGGTGAGATCCAGATCGAAATAGATGAAAACGTAAGATCAAAAGATGTTTTTGTCATTCAGTCCATCTGTTCTCCGGTGAATGATAATCTGGTTGAACTGCTTCTGATGTTAGATGCCTTAAAGCGTGCGTCGGCAAACAGGATAACAGCGGTAATTCCCTATTACGGGTATGCACGGCAGGACAAGAAGGTAGCGCCGCGGGTTCCGATCAGCGCCAAACTAGTTGCGGATTTACTGACCGTCGCCGGTGCAACCCGGATTATTACAATGGATCTGCATGCCGGTCAGATTCAGGGGTTTTTCAACATTCCGGTGGACAATCTTTTTGCTGCTCCGGTTATTATCGATTATATCAAAAAAAAATTTAATAATGACCTTGTTATCGTTTCTCCGGATGCGGGTGGGGTTGAAAGGGCCAGAGCCTTTGCAAAGCGTCTAAATGCCGGGCTTGCTATCATTGACAAGCGGAGAGAGGCTCCCAACCAAGCCAAGGCTATGGCAGTCATCGGTGATGTTGCCGATAAGGTTGTGGTTATTCTTGATGACATGGTCGATACCGCCGGCACCCTTGTCGAGGCTGCCAGAGCTATCATGAAAAATGGCGCCAGGGAGATCCATGCCAGCTCTAGCCATGCAGTTCTGTCAGGGCCGGCAATCGAACGGATCGAGGATTCGGACTTGAAAACCCTGGTTGTAACAGACACGATCCCTTTAAAGAGAAGCGCCAAAGCCTGTAATAAAATCAAGGTACTTTCGATTTCGGAGCTGATTGGCGAGGCGATTATTCGAAGTTTTAAAGGAGATTCCGTAACTTCTCTTTTTGTATAAAACCTAACCCGGATAAGCCGGAACCAAAAATATTTGCCACAAAGAGACCTTTGAAAAACGCTCAATTTTGTTCAAGGCCAAGGAAGGCGAAAATTTTAACCACAGGAATACATAGAGTATTTTGAGGATTAACCCACCAAAGTTCGGTGGCGGGTTAAAATTTGACCCTAACGCCGGAATTGGGCAAAAGGGGGCGTTTTTCAAAGGTCTCACAAAGACACTAAGACACAAAGGATATATTATTTATTCTTTCTTCATGTCTTGGTGCCTTAGTGGCAGAATGGAAAAAGTTTTTTCAGGAGGATTAATATATTTTGGAGTTAATAGAATTAAAGACAAATATTAGAACCGCCACAGGCAACGGCCCTGCACGCAGACTCAGACAGGCAGGGCAGATACCTGCCGTGCTTTACGGCCCGGGAACAGAATCTGTTCGGCTTTCCGTGAATATAAGCGATATCGACAGGGTTTTGAAGAAGGGGCGGATCGGCCAGGTCCTTTTAAACCTTGTTATTCCCAACAATAGAGAAACATCAACCAAAACAGTTATGGTAAAGGAACTGCAAATCCATCCGGTTTCACGCAACTTCCTGCACATCGATTTCTATGAGGTCACAATGGATCGTAAGATTATAGTGAACGTTCCTGTAATAACAACCGGTAAGTCAAAGGGCGTTGAGATTGGGGGCATACTGCAGATAATCAGACGTGAACTTGAAGTTCAGTGCTTGCCGCTCAATGTTCCGGAATCTATTGAGATTGATATTAGGAATCTTGATATCGGAGATTCGATCCATGTGGCTGATCTTCCACGGCAAAGTGAAATTGAGTTTTTGGGTGAGGAAAATTTTACGGTAGTAACAATTATCAGCCCCAAGATAGAAGAAGCGGTGGAACCCGAAGAAGAAGAGGCGGAGGAGGTTGAAGAGGTCATCGCTGAAGAAGGTGAAGAACAACCTGAATCCGGTGATGAAAAATAGTGTGACGGACTTTTTTTATGCCGCAAAAACGTATACGCCTGGTCGTCGGACTCGGCAATCCGGGTAATACTTATAAAAATACCCGGCATAATGTTGGATTTATGATGGTGGATCAAATTGCAGAAGCTTTTTCTATCGCCCTTGTAAAACAAAAATTTGACACCATTTTCGGACGCGGATCCATAGACGGCGTTGAGGTTATCCTGGCAAAACCCACGGCCTTTATGAACATAAGCGGGCCTCGGGTTCAAAAAATTGCAGGATATTACAGGATATTAAGTGAGGACATGTTGATTGTTCACGATGACATAGACCTTGCTTTTGGAAGAATAAAAATAAAGGAGAAAGGAGGGGATGGGGGACACAAAGGTGTAAGATCAATAATAGATGCCTTTGGCGGAGGTGGTTTTACGCGTCTGCGTATTGGCGTCGGGCGACCCGAGGCCGGGGTTAGTGCTGCTGATTATGTTCTGGGAAAATTTACTATAAAAGAAAAAAAAGTTCTACACCGGATCATTACAGAGGCTCGGGATGCTGTAGTTACAATCCTTTGTAAAGGTGCAAAGGAGGGGATGGACAGGTTCAACGATAAAAGCATTGTAATTTCAAGTTAACTATTCAGATGGAGGGAATAATGGAAGCTGTATTGAACAATTTACCGTTGTTTTGCACGCTGGTTGGTGCTTTTGGAGTGCTTTTTGCGATTTCTCTGGCCACAGTTGTCAAAAAAGCGCCTGCCGGAGATGAAAAGATGCAAGAGATTGCCCGCGCTATTCAAGAAGGCGCTATTGCATATCTGAACCGCCAGCTCAAAAGTATGGGTACTGCCGGTATCATTATTTTCATTATAATCTTTGCCACCCTTGGCATAAAAACCGCCATTGGATTTCTGGTCGGCGCAGTCGCATCATTCATGGCAGGATATATCGGAATGCGGGTATCGGTTCTCGCCAATGTAAGAACCGCAGAAGCCGCCAAAAAAGGCCTTGCTCCTGCTCTGGCTCTGGCCTTCAAGGGCGGTTCAGTTACCGGAATGATAGTGGCCGGTCTGGCTTTAACCGCCATATCCGGGTATTATACCGTAACCCATGATGTTATTGCCCTGGTGGCCTTAGGGTTTGGCGGAAGCCTGATTTCGATTTTCGCACGGCTGGGCGGCGGGATCTTCACCAAGGGAGCTGATGTGGGAGCTGACCTGGTCGGCAAAGTCGAGGCCGGCATCCCTGAAGATGACCCCAGAAACCCGGCGACCATTGCCGACAATGTGGGTGACAATGTGGGGGACTGTGCGGGTATGGCAGCCGACCTTTTTGAGACATACGCGGTTACGGCCGTAGCCGCCATGCTTATCGGTAGTCTTCTTTTTCCCAAAAACCAAATGGTGGTCGAATTCCCGCTGGTGCTCGGCGCTATCTCAATCGTCGCTTCTGCGATCGCTGTTTTCTTTGTAAGACTCGGAAAAAGTGAATACATCATGGGCGCCCTGTACAAAGGGATGTTCGGTGCCGCCATACTGGCGGCCGTTGCATTCTACTACGCCTGCAACAAGTTCATGGGCAACTTGGAAGGTATTTCCGCCATGAACATTTACTATTGCACGCTTATCGGACTTATTCTTACCGTTGTCATTGTTATCATTACCGAATTTTACACAGGCATTTACGGACCGGTTAAACAGATTGCGCATGCATCTACAACCGGCCACGGCACAAATATAATCGCCGGTCTGGGCGTGAGTATGCAGTCCACGGCGGCTCCGGTTCTTACCATCTGCCTGGCAATTTATCTGTCATATCACTTTGCGGGCCTTTACGGCATTGCCATGGCAGCCATGTCCATGCTTTCCATGACCGGTATGGTTATTGCCATTGACGCTTACGGTCCGATTACCGATAATGCCGGCGGAATTGCTGAAATGGCTGAAATGGATGAAAGCGTCCGGGCGATCACAGATCCTCTGGATGCGGTCGGAAACACCACCAAAGCGGTTACCAAAGGGTATGCCATCGGTTCTGCCGGTCTGGCGGCTCTGGTTCTGTTTGCGGCCTATGTACAGGAATTTGCCATACACGGCAAAGAAAGCGCTGCTGCCATTAAATTCGACCTGTCCGATGTAAATGTTATCATAGGTCTTTTTATCGGCGGTCTTTTGCCGTACCTGTTTGCTTCCATTGCCATGAAAGCGGTGGGCAATGCCGGCGGGGCAGTGGTTGAAGAGGTTCGCCGCCAGTTCCGCGAAATTCCGGGCATCATGGAAGGTACTGCCAAACCCGATTATGGCGCCTGTGTTGACATTGTCACCAAGTTTGCTCTAAGTGAAATGATTGTTCCGGCACTTTTGCCGGTGGTTGCACCACTTATTGTCGGTTTCTTGCTTGGCAAGGTCGCTCTGGGCGGGCTTCTGATCGGAAGTATCGTTACCGGTGTTTTTGTTGCCATTTCCATGACCACCGGTGGAGCTGCCTGGGACAATGCCAAAAAATACATTGAAGACGGTCATCTGGGCGGCAAAGGAAGCGATGCCCACAAAGCGGCAGTTACCGGTGATACGGTTGGCGATCCTTACAAGGATACCGCAGGACCGGCCATTAACCCGATGATCAAAATACTGAATGTTGTTGCATTACTGATGGTACCATTTTTGCTGTAATAAAACATTCATAAAACTTGTTTAAATAAAAAAGGATCGGCGTAATCTGCGTCGGTCCTTTTTTATTGATTGTTCGTTGATTATATGGTATAAGATCATCTGTTGATTATTGGTTGACAATCGACCAATGACAAAAAGACCTTTTAAAAATGTTCAATTTTGTTCAAGGCCAAGGAAGGCGAAAATTTTAACCACAGGAATAAATTGAGCATTTTGAGGATTAACCCACCAAAGTTCGGTGGCGGGTTAAAATTTGAGCCTGTTGACAAATCCCGCTCAGCGGGGACGCCAGGATTGGGCAAAAGGGGACATTTTGCAAAGGTCTCACAAATATACAAGCAGATGGACCGGTGTTAAAATGAGTATGAAAAAGGATAACGAAAAAACAAAAGCATCTCAGCAAAAAGTGCGGGAATTTAAAGCCGGGGATCTTGCGGTTTACCCGGCACATGGTGTTGGGAAAATTAATTCTATCGAGAGCAAGATTGTTAACGGTGAGGAACATGATTTTTATATGATGAAAATTCTCGAAAACCAAATGACGATCATGATTCCCACATGGAATGTTGAACAGGTCGGTCTGAGGGATGTCATCGACGAAAAAGACATCTCTAAAGTATACGAGGTCATGAAAAAAAGAGAGGAGTTTCCTGGTGAGACCCAGACCTGGAATCGCAGGTACAGGGAATACATGGAAAAGATCAAGACCGGTTCGCTTTATGATGTGGCCGAAGTTTACAGGGACCTTTCTCTGCTTAAATTAACAAAAGATCTTTCCTTTGGTGAACGTAAGCTTTATGATACGGCCCAAACACTTTTGGTAACGGAACTTTCCACGGCCAGAAATACCGATGAACAAACGATTATTTCAGAAATGGAGTCGCTTTTCCCTCCTAAAAAACCCGAAAGTACAAATAATTCCGATAAGTTCGAATAACAACTCTCCTTTTTAAGATATGCACGACCCAAGTGTCTTTACAATCCTTGTGGATGCATCTGATTCGGGAAAACGCCTCGATCTATTAGTCGCCTCCCGCATTTCCGGCTGTTCCCGTTCTGTTGCGGCAAGCCTGATCCGAAATGGAAAAATTCGGGTTCAGGGAGATGCAAAAAAGCCTGGGTATCGGGCAAGGACAGGTGATGAAATTTGTGGCACCATTCCATCCCCTGAACCTGTGTTGTTTAAACCCGAGCCTATTCCCATAGACATCCTGTATGAAGACAATGACATTATCGTGATAAACAAACCACCGGGAATTGTAGTTCACCCTGCGCCGGGCCACTATAGCGGCACTTTAGTGAATGCACTTCTTTATCATTGCCCGGGGCTTGAAGGGATCGGCGGAGAAATAAGGCCGGGGATTGTTCACAGACTGGATAAGGACACATCCGGTGTGATGGTGGTTGCTAAAAATTCTGCGGCACATCATGACCTGGCCCTGCAGTTTAAATCGAGAAGCATTAAAAAGAAGTACCTGGCCCTTGTTTATGGCAGGATGGAATCTGATTCAGGCAGGGTTTCACTTCCCATCGGACGGCATCCTGTTGATAGAAAAAAGATGTCGACACATAGCCGAAAAAGTCGCATGGCCGAAACAACATGGCGGGTCAGGAAACGTTTCGCCCAGGCGACCCTGGTCGAGCTTAGTCTCGAAACAGGGCGAACTCACCAGATCAGAGTCCACTGTGCCGCCATAAAACATCCGGTTGTCGGTGATTCGGTCTACGGTGGTCGTAAGGCTGGAAAAAGCACCGCATATGATTTGTTTAGATCCGTTCCAAGGCAGATGCTCCATGCCTGGCGGCTCGAATTCACCCACCCGGCAAAACAAAAGACCCTTTGTTTTGAAGCTCCCGTCCCCCGTGACATAGAGGACATTCTTGAAAAATTATAACTGAAATTATCCTTTAATTTCAAAGAAGGCTTTTATCTTTTCAACCACATATGCCATCTGGTCATCCGAAAGCTCAGGATATATCGGAAGGGCTAAGGTATGCAAAGCCGCATACTCGGCCACGGGAAAATCACCCTTTTTGTAGCTTAGAGCCAAAAAACATTCCTGAAGATGCATGGGAATCGGATAGTAAATTTCAGTCCCTACTCCGGCATCATTTAAAAACATTCTAAGATCGTCTCTTTTATCCTTTACGCATATTACAAACTGATTGTATATGTGACGGTCTTCCTTTTCAACCGGAAGCTTAATCACGTCATCTATTCCCGCATTTGCAAAAAGTTCTCTGTATTTACGTGCGTTCTCCCGGCGGGATTGGGTCCATTTGTCAAGGTATTTCAGTTTTACGGAAACAACCGCGGCTTGGAGCGCGTCCAGTCTGAAGTTACCGCCGACCAATTTATGATAATACTTTGGATGGGAACCATGAACCCGAAGAACACGCAATTTATCATACAGTTCATCTGAACCGGTTATTACCATGCCTCCGTCTCCAAAAGCACCCAGGTTTTTAGATGGGAAAAAAGAGAAGCAGCCAAAATCGCCCATTGATCCTGCCCGTCGCCCTCGGTATTCCGCTCCCATGGCCTGTGCGGCATCCTCAATAACAAAAAGATTGTGTTCCTTAGCAATTTTTAAGATCGGATCCATATCGGCACATTGACCATACAGATGAACGGGTATGACAGCCTTAAGGCTTGCCAGCTCTTTGTCTGTCATGGAAGCGATTACACGTTCCAGGCTTTCGGGTGACATATTATACGTGTCAGGGTCAATATCTACAAAGATTGGACTGGCGCCGGTACGAAATATGGACCCTGCAGTAGCGAAAAAGGTATACGGAGTTGTGGTAACCGTCTGTTGAGCGTCGATATCCGCTGCCATCAGCGAAATCAAAAGTGCGTCGGTTCCGGATGAAACTCCCAAGGCATGCTTTGAAGAACAGTAACCGGCAATATCCTTTTCAAGGGCCTCGACCCTTGGGCCCAGAATAAAATACTGGCTTTCAAAAATTTCTTCAGCAACCTTTAACATCTCTTCCTTAATAGATTTATACTGTTCTTTTAAATCAAGCAGGGGTACTTTCATGGTGAATTATGTCTCCAGACCTTTGAAAAATCTTCCATTTTGTGCTTTTTATGGCAAAAATTTTTTGCCACCAAGACACCACGACACGAAGATGAATTTTAACAAACCGTTTCCCTTTGTGTCTTTGTGCTTTGGTGGCAATTTCTTCCGGCTTGTCGGGGTTAGGTTTTAACCGACGCCACGGCAGGCTTGCAAGCTGTTTCTACAGCATTATAACCAAGAAATTGATTAACCTCACGGGTCAACGGCAGACCGGCTCTTAATTTTATAGAGTTAGACAGTGCAATAATCGTCTCTGCTTTATCAGGGTTCAGCAGGTGAATATATGCACGGCAGGAACCCGGGTGTCTTTTAAAAATCTCCTTTAATTTAACAAGTAACTCTCTTTGTATGCGGGTTATGTCCAGATTAAAATGGACACTTGCAGTCCATGTTTCTTCAGCCTTCTCAATCGGTATAATTGTGTCTGCCAATATCTTTACCGAGTTTTCGTCCTTTTGCAGCTGTCCCTGGATAAGGATTGGACGGTCATCGCTTAAAAGGTCATGAACTTTTGTATACAGTGAAGAAAAGACGGTGGCTTCAACAGATCCATGCAGGTCTTCCAGGGTAGCAAAGGCCATCAAACTCCCCTTTTTCTTGGTTTTTATGGTCTTTATCTTTCTTATTATTCCACCGATTCTTACGGTAGCACCATCTTTTCTCTCTTTGATCATAGCTGAGTCGGCATTGGTAAACTTCTCCAGAATATCTTCATGGCCGCTCAAAGGATGCCCGGTGATATAGAAACCCAGAGATTCCTTTTCAAGTGCTAAAAGCTGTTTTTCGCTCCATTCATCGATTTCGGGTAGGGTGGGCAAGTTAATGGCCGGACTGCTTCCCGGCATGTCAAACAAACCCATCTGTGGATCCGATCTTTCTCTCTGAACCCGTTGTCCATAATCAAGGATGTCCTCCACGGATGCCGTCATCCGGGAGCGGTAATCTCCGGTGGAATCGAAAGCGCCGCATTTAATAAGGCTCTCTACAACACGTTTGTTAACCTTTTTCAGATCCACGCGTTCACAGAATTCAAAAAGTGAAGAAAATTTTCCCCCTTTATTTCTGGCCTCGACGATAGATTCGATGGCGTTTTCACCGACGTTCTTAACCGCGACAAGTCCGAATCTTATTTTGGATCCGCTTACGGTAAATTCTTTGTCGCTTTCGTTGATATCCGGAGGGAGAATTTCAATACCGTGGCTTTTGCATTCGGCAATATATTTTACAACACCATCGGTGGAATGCATTTCACTGGTAAGCAATGACGCCATAAACTCCAACGGGAAATGAGCTTTTAGAAAAGCGGTCTGATATGCTATCATTGAATATGCGGCGCTGTGAGACTTGTTAAATCCATATCCCCCGAATTTTTCCATTAAATAAAATATTTTTCCGGCTTTATCATAAGGAATACCGTTGTCCGCAGCTCCCTGCATGAAACGCTCCCTGTGTTTGGCCAGAATCTCGGGAATTTTCTTACCCATGGCCTTTCGGAGATCATCAGCTTCGGCCATGGAATAATTTGCCAGATCCCCGGCGATCTTCATCACCTGCTCCTGATAGACGACAACCCCGTAAGTTTCTTTCAGAATCGGTTCGAGCTGTGGTACCAGGTACTCAACCTTTTTTTTGCCGTGTTTTCTGTCCACAAAATCATCCACCATTCCGCTGTCAAGGGGACCGGGACGGTAAAGTGCAACCAGTGCGATGATATCATCAAAGCTTTCCGGCTTTAATTTTACCAGCAGATCTTTCATGCCCGAGCTTTCCAACTGGAATACGCCGGTGGTTTCGCCAGATTCAAGCAGACGATACGTGGCGGGATCCTTTAAATCGAGGTTTATGAGATCAGGCGGTGTGCCGCCCTGTGCTGCGATTAGCTTAAGCGTATTTGCGATGACCGTCAGGTTGCGAAGTCCCAGAAAGTCAAACTTAACCAGTCCGATTTTCTCTACACACTTCATATCAAACTGGGTAACAACTTCACCCTTTTTACCTTTGTATAGCGGTAAATATTCCACCAGAGGCTTGTCCGCGATGACAACGCCGGCAGCATGCGTTGAGGCATGCCGCGGGAGTCCTTCCAGTATACGGCAGATGTTGATAAGATCGGCGACCTCCGGTTTCTTTTTAGCCAGATCCTTAAGCCGAGGTTCCTGTTCAAGCGCAGCGTCAAGACTTATGTTCAAGACATCGGGCACCATTTTGGCAATAGCGTCCACCTCGTAAAGGGGTATATCTAACGCCCGGCCCACATCACGAATTACGGCCCTGGTTTTCAGTTTTCCGAATGTGATAATCTGGGCAACAAAATCGCCGCCGCCGTATTTTTCCACCACATACTTGAAGACTTCTTCCCTGCCGTTTATACAAAAGTCAACATCAATGTCCGGCATGCTTTTGCGAGCCGGATTTAAAAAGCGTTCAAAGATAAGACCGTGCTCAATCGGGTCAAGGTCTGTGATTCCAAGGGAATAAGCAACAAGGCTCCCTGCCGCAGATCCTCTTCCGGGTCCCACAGGAATATTGTTTTCTTTGGCATATCGGATAAAATCAGCAACAACTAAAAAATACCCTGGAAACCCCATGGAATTGATGACGGCAATCTCCCTTTCGATACGGTCAACATAAAGCTTTTTATCAACATCGGGATTTCTTGTCTTTATTCGCTTGAATATGGACTTAAACCCATCCCTTACCTTTTGTTCAAAAAGCTCATCTACTGTCTGCATGGATGAGGTTTCAAATTTCGGGAAGTGATACGAGTTATAGTCGAATTCTATATTACAGCGCCTGGCGATATCCACGGTATTTTCAAGAGCACCCGGATATTCTTTGAACGCTGAATACATTTCGGTTTTTGATTTTAAATAGAGCTGATCGGTTCTAAATTGTAGTCTGTCCGTGTCATGAACGGTCTTTCCTGTCTGGATGCACAAAAGCACATCATGAGCACGAACATCTTCTTTATCGAGGTAATGACAATCGTTGCTGGCGACCAGAGGAATGGAAAGCCTCTTGCTCATATCCAAAAGGGCCTGGTTCACTTTTTCCTGTATATCTATACCGTTATTTTGAACTTCCAGGAAAAAATTCCCCTCGCCGAAGACGTCAAGGTAAAAGCGGGCGGCCTCATCAGCCTTATCTATTCGGTTTTCCTGAATCAGTCTGGGGATTTCACCGCGCAAACATCCTGAAAAGCCGATAAGCCCTTTGATGTATTGTTTTAGAACTTCTTTGTCGATGCGGGGTTTGTAATAAAATCCCTGAAGCTGGGCAATGGTGGCCAGTTTGCAAAGATTCCGGTATCCTTCCTGATTTTCAGCCAGAAGGATCAAATGGGAAAGGCCCCTTTTATCGAGCGAGGTTTTCTCCGTAAGACGTCGCGGGGCCAGATAGCATTCGCACCCGATAATCGGTTTTATTCCGGCCTTATTCGCCTTTTCATAAAACGTCATGGCCCCGAACATGGTCCCATGATCGGTGATCGCCACGGCGTCCATGTCAAAATCTGCGACACGCTTTAAAAGCGGATCGATCCTTATGGCTCCGTCAAGAAGACTGTACTGGGTATGAACATGAAGGTGTACAAAATTAGATGCGGTCTCTGTCATTGTTTAATTCGCATAATTGCTAACCCGAATATTTCATGAAAATTTTCGAGAGGCCTTTTTATTAGTAATGAAAACCGTTTGTTATTTACAATTTTGCTTCTAGTTGTCAGGTGACAGTTTGTAGCGAAAATTTTCTTGTTCAATTTCTCAAAAATTTTCACCCTACGGGCGAGTCCGAGGCGCCCATTTCCCCGCTATTCGCGGGATCTGCGAGCCGCGTTAATTAAGAATACGGAGGTTTATCCCGCTTTGTATAGCGGGGCTGCGCCCTTGAATGCCTTGTTGGAGCGAAGCGGAAATCCCGCTATCGGGGCAAATGAACGCCTCGCACTCGTGAAATATCCGGGCTAAGGGTCTAATCAAGACGATAATTAGGCGCCTCTTTGGTAATAATCACGTCATGGACATGGCTTTCACGCATGCCTGCCGCACTGATCTTTACGAAGCGTGCTTTTTCCCTGAGTTCATCCAGAGTCCGGCATCCCACATATCCCATTCCCGCCTTTAGCCCTCCAATAAGCTGGAAAATATTATCGGAAAGGCTTCCTCTATAGGGCACACGGCCCACAATACCCTCAGGAACCAGTTTATCGCCGTAGACATCTTCGCCCTGATAGTACCTGTCTTTGCTCCCTTTTCGCATGGCTTCTATGGACCCCATTCCCCGGTAAGCCTTATAGCTGCGGCCCTGGTAAATAACCAACTCACCCGGACTCTCCTCGGTTCCTGCAAGAAGACCGCCAATCATTATCACATGAGCACCTGCGGCCACGGCTTTTGTAATATCACCTGAAAATTTAATGCCGCCGTCAGCAATCAAGGGAACACCCGTTTTGTTAAATACCGACTTGCAGTTCATGATTGCGGTGATCTGAGGTACCCCAACACCTGCAACAACACGAGTTGTACAGATGGAGCCGGGTCCAAGCCCGATCTTAACTCCGTCAACACCTGCCTTAACAAGGGCTTCAGCTCCCTTCGCCGTACCGACATTTCCGGCGATCAGTTCAATTTTCTTGAAATTATTTTTTAAAATTTCTACAGCATCAAGTACGTTTTTTGAATGTCCGTGAGAGGTATCGATTAGGATAATATCAGCTCCCGCCTTTAGGAGTGCATCTGCACGTTCTTCCATATCAGAGCCGACGCCTATGGCTGCTCCCACTCTGAGTCTGCCCATATTGTCCTTACAGGCATTCGGGTATTTTTTTATCTTTTCAATATCTTTTATGGTTATCATTCCGATCAGCATCCCCTCTGAATCGACAACAAGAAGCTTTTCTATCCTGTGTTCATGCAGCAGTTTCTTTGAGTCTTTTAGTGTAATTCCTTCTGAAACAGTGATCAGATTTTCTTTGGTCATGACTTCAAAGACACTCTTTTCAAGATTTGTTTCAAATCTTAAATCCCTGTTTGTCACAATGCCTACCAGTCGATTTCCTATTGTAACCGGAACTCCGGAAATGCGATATTTTTCCATCAGCTTCAACACTTCATGAACAGGCTGATCAGGATGAATCGTAACCGGATCGACGATCATGCCGCTTTCCGATTTTTTAACCCGGTCAACCTCAACAACCTGGCTTTTTATACTCATGTTGCGGTGTATAAAACCGATACCGCCTTCACGTGCCATACTTATGGCGGTGTCAGCCTCTGTTACCGTATCCATGGCAGCACTGACAATGGGAATGCTCAGTGTAATGTTTCTTGTCAACGGGGTACGGGTATCAACATCTCTCGGCAGAACATCCGAAAAGCCCGGCAGCAATAAAACATCGTCAAAAGAAAAAGCTTCTTCAAGTTGTTCTTTTATCATAAGTTCCTCCAGGAAGGATTCTGTCGATTTATAAGGTTCATCCAAAACTCAGAAGACGATCCATGGGAACATATTTCTGAGAATCCCTCTCGTATTTTTTAAAAACCGAATAACAAATGGAAGTGTGTTTTGCAATCTTTATTCGTCTGGATTTTTCACAGGGTAAACGCATTTGAATCCCAATACAGGGAGAACGCTCCACGCCGTCGCTACGCTGCATCGAAATCAAATGCGTTTACCCTGGGGTTTTTCATAAGTCGCCTTGACATTACGTTAATACCCGTAATAGATAACTGTGATGCTCATTAAAATAAACCCCAAAAATCCTCAGAAACGTCTTATCACAAAGGTTGTAGATGTCCTTAAAAAAGGAGGTATTATCGCTTATCCAACCGACACCTATTACGGAATCGGATGCGATATTATGAATAAAAAGGCGATTGAAAAGATTTACCAGTTAAAACAGCGGAATAGAATAAAACCATTTAGTTTTATCTGCTCGGGACTCAAAAATATCAGCCATTATGCCAAGGTTTCAAATTATGCATATAAAACCATGAAACGGCTTTTGCCGGGTCCTTATACATTCGTTCTGGAAGGATCCAAACTGGTTCCCAAAATCATGCTTACCCAGCGGAAAACCGCCGGAATACGTGTGCCGGACCATCCGATTTCCCTTGAACTGGTTGAAACGCTGGGGAATCCGATCATCACCACAAGTGCCACAATGCCTGATGGTACCAATTTTTTTGACCCGTCCCTCATTCATGATTTTTTTCACCCCAGAATAGATGTGGTGATTGACGGTGGACCTGTCCCGGGGCACCCTTCAAGTGTTATATCTCTGATTAACGATATGCCTGAGGTTATCCGCAAAGGGCGGGGGGACATAACTGTTTTTGAATAACAAATGAGGTTCGAGGTTCAATAAATAATGGTTAATAGTCAATGGTTAACAATTAATAATTAACAATTAATTATTGATTATTAGATCGGGTTAAAGGCCTTTTTCCGGCAAATATAGATAATCTGCAGACAAAGATGGATCTGTGATTCGATTTAATAACGCTTTAGCAGATGAGTCCGAAATATAATTTATAAGTGAAAATTTTTTCTCCCGGGCATAAACCGTAGAAATTTTTCCTTTAATACCACCCAAACGGCCGGCCCATTCAATGGCATCTTCCAAATTTCCGATCCGGTCTACCAGACCCAGTTCTTTTGATTCTTCTCCGGTAAAGATACGTCCATCAGCAAGCAATTTCACCTTGGCCTTATCCATCTTCCTGCCTTCAACAATATCTTGAATAAATTGCCTGTGAATTTTTCTCGCAAAATCCTTAAGCATTCTCTTTTCTTCAGGCTTCATCTCTCGAACCGGAGATCCCATATCCTTGTATTCGCCACTTTTGATCACAATGGGAACCAATCCGATTTTACTGAGCAACTCCTGATAATTCGTAAACCCCATGATAACGCCGATGCTGCCCGTTATTGTCCCTGGATTGGCAACAATTCCGTCTGTCCCTGCAGCAATGTAATATCCTCCGGAAGCAGCTATTGAACCCATGGAAGCCACAACTTTCTTTGATTTTGAAGTCTTTCTGATCTCCCTGAAAATTTCCTGTGAAGGACCAACGGCGCCCCCCGGGGAATCGATACGGATCACGATCGCTTTGATAGAGTTATCCTCCCGGAAGCGCTTTAGGCTATGGAGTGCTTTTTTAGAATCTATAATAATACCTTTGATCTCTATGATTCCGACTTTCTCTCCGAATTCAAATTCAGCATCCCTTGTGCCAAGGACAATCAGAAACGTCATCATTATCATTGCTGTCGCGACAACAGATGAAAAGGTCAGGATAAAAAAAAGATATGGATGCCTGCGAGAAAACATGGGTTTCTATTGATCAATGGTTAGCTGTTAATTATCATCATTCATCTTTTCCTGAAGGTTTTCACGTAAAATTTCTCCGAAGGTTGACGTCGCGGGTCCCACGTTATTGACATACTCGGTCAGCAAGCTCTGCTCATCCTCAATTTCAAGCCGCTTGATCGAAAGGCCGATCCGTCTTTCCAGGCTGTTGATATTCATAACTTTGGCGGTGATGACATCGCCGATGTTAAATTTGCCGACGGGGGTTTTCACCTTTTCCTTACTGATTTCAGACACATGAACAAGTCCTTCTATACCTTCTTCAAGTTCCACAAACACCCCAAAATCTGTAAGGTTCGTCACCGTACCTGTTATCTCTTTCCCCACTTCATACCGTTCGTCCACGGTTTTCCATGGGTCCGTCTGCAACTGTTTTACCCCGAGAGAAAACCGTTCTTGATCTTTCTCAATATCAAGAACTATGGCCTGAATCACATCATTTTTCTTATATAACTCCGATGGATGTTTTATCCGTTTTGTCCAGGAAATATCAGAAATATGAACAAGGCCATCAATTCCTTCACCGATACCGATAAAAAGACCGAAGTCGGTGATGTTCTTGATTTTACCTTCAATAGTTGTACCTACAGGATACTTTTCACTAATGACATCCCACGGATTCGGAACAACCTGCTTCATGCCAAGAGAAATCCGTCTGTTTTCAGGCCTGATGTCAAGCACCACAGCCTCAACTTCCTCAGCCACAGAAACCACCTTGGAAGGATGACGAATTTTTCGGGTCCACGACATTTCAGAAACGTGAATTAGCCCTTCAATACCTTCTTCCAATTCAACAAATGCGCCATAATCTGTCAGACTGACAACCCTTCCAATAATACGGGAACCTACAGGATACTTTTCTGAAGCGGTTATCCATGGGTCCTTGGTAAGTTGTTTCTTGCCCAATGAAACTCTCTCCTTTTCAAGGTCAAGATTAAGGACCTTTACGGTGATTTTATCACCGACTGAAAAGAGTTCCGAAGGGTGTTTAACTCGTCCCCATGAAATATCTGTAATATGGAGCAGACCGTCAACACCGCCAAGATCAACAAATACACCATATTCCGTGATATTCTTTATGACACCCTCAACAACTTTACCATCGTGGATAGATGCTAATGTTGAAGCTCGGTTAGCTCTGCGCTCCTCTTCAAGAATAGCCCTTCTTGATAAAACGATATTGCTCCGTTTTCGGTTATATTTTAGGATCTTGAAAGTAAATGTTTTCCCAACCATCTCATCAAGCTTGCGGATGGGACGCAAATCTGCCTGTGAACCGGGTAAAAAGGCCTGGACACCGATATCTACGGAAAATCCGCCTTTGACACGATTTATAATAACGCCCTCAACCGTTCTCTCTTCATCGTAAGCTTTTTTAATCTCTTCCCATACCTTGACCTTGGCTGCCTTTTCTTTGGAAAGGACGACACGTTCTTCTTCGTCGTCCCACCATTCTACCATCACATCAACCGGATCACCGACATTGGCGTTTAAATTTCCATCTTCATTCATGAATTCTTGAGTGCGTATCTGTCCCTCTGATTTATACCCGATGTCAACCAACACATGATCCTTATCAACTGAAATTATCCGGCCGGTAACAACCGCCCCTTCAGCAAAACGCTTGAAGCTTTCTTCGTACATATCCATCAAACTTTCCATGTCGTCAGCAGGTTTTTGACCTTTTTCCGGGCTGACACTCGGTTCTTGAACAACCTCTGATTCTTCACTCGATTTCTGAACAGATTCTGAACGGTCATCTGTTTCCCGAACTTCCACCGGCGTCTCATCTGTTTCCCGAA
>CAZBOB010000002.1:87510-98558 GCA_964492995.1 uncultured Desulfobacteraceae bacterium
TCATCTGTTTCCCGAACTTCCACCGGCGTCTCATCTGTTTCCCGAATTTTTACAGAACCGTCATTCTCATTTTGCACATCATCGGACAATACATCTTCAACAGACGTATCGGTTTTCAATACTTTTTTTTCCTCAATACCCGCTTCATCTGATTGTTTACCGGCAGACTCATCAGATAAAGCGTTTACGCTTGAATCTTTGGTTGAGTCGTTTTTTTCAAAATTTTCCATTAAACAAAATACCCCCTAGTCCAATTTATTTTACTATAATCTGTAAAATATAGCATAAACGATTTTGATATCAGAGTAGTTATTAAAAAACAATAATTATTTTATTCCCAATAACATTCATCATCCGATCAACAACATCTTGTGCGGAAAGATGGGTGGAATCTATTATAACAGCATCTTCTGCGGCCTTTAAGGGCGATAAATTCCTGATACTGTCATTTTTGTCCCGGCGTTTGATATCTTTTTCCACGTTCTGTAATGTTTGAGAGGTTTCCGATTTTAATTCCTGGTATCGTCTTAGCGCCCTGGTTTTGTGTGATGCATCCAGATAAAACTTCACATCCGCATCAGGGAATACTACAGTACCCATGTCGCGCCCCTCAAAAACAACACCTTTCTCCCTGCCCAGTTCTCTCTGCAATTCCAAAAGAAAATTTCTTACAACCGGTCTTGCAGAAGCCGCCGAGGCAAACATCGATATTTCAGACGTCCGGATTTTATCTGTGATATCCGTATCATTTGATATCAGGCGCAACCCTTTTTCTCCGTAAACAAATTTCATTTTCAGGGAGCTTAAAACATTTTCAAGACCGGTATCGTCATCGGGATTTAGACCCGCTGATATCGCCTCCAGGGCCACACCTCTGTAAAGAGCACCGGTATCAATATACTTGTAACCCAAACGACCCGCCAGTATCCTGCTTACCGTTGTCTTGCCCGCCCCTGACGGACCATCTATTGTGATAATTAGACGCTCCAATGTATTGATTCATTTCATTTCAGGCTCTTCTCAAGAGCCTTGATAAACGTCACATTCTCTTCATGAAGTCCGGCATTGATTCTGATATAATTAGGATAACCATACGATCTCATTGACCTTACGATAACACCCTGCCTGAGCATCCTTTCATAAATTTCATCGGCATCTTTGCAAACGTCTATCAGGATAAAATTCGTTTGTGTTGGAAAATATTTTACTCCAAGTCTGTCCAGCGAATCATATAAAAAATCGAGACCTTGATGAATGAGTGTTATGACCTTCTCAAAAAAAACAGTGTCTTCAAGCGCTGCGCAGGCACCGGCCTGAGCCAGGGAATTGGTATTGAACGGCAGTCTGATCCTGTTCAACAGACTTGCTATTTCATCCGGCATAACGCCATATCCGATACGAAGCCCGGCCAGACCATAAACTTTGGAAAAGGTTCGAAGCGTAACCAAAGGTCTGACGTTATCAAGATATTCAATGCTTTTCGCACAGTTTTGATCACGAACAAATTCAATATACGCTTCATCTACCACTACAATCACTTCCGGTGGAATCTTTTTCAGAAAATTTTCAAAATCTTTTTTTAAAACAACCGTTCCGGTGGGATTGTTGGGATTGCACAGAAAAACCATGCGGGTTCTTGGTGTAATCCTTTCTTTTATTCCTTTGAGATCGATTGAAAGCGATTTTAGGGGAACAAATACCGGTGTTGCACCGGCGCTACGAACCGTTATTTCATACATTAGAAAGGAAGGATGCGGAAGAATGGCTTCATCACCCGGCTGAAGCAATCCGCAGGCAAGCATACCTATAATTTCATCAGAACCGTTTCCTAAAACAACGTTCTTCGGGGATACACCCAGATGTTCAGAAATTTTTTGAATAAAATCATGTCCGCTTCCGTCAGGATACCGGTTCAGTTTTCCAATTGCGTTTTTGATGGCCTTAACCGCCATGGGAGAAGGACCCAGAGGATTTTCATTAGAGGCGAGTTTTATGGAATTAACGATACCATATTCCCTTTCAAGCTCTTCTAAGGGTTTTCCGGGGGTATACGGTTTTATTGATAAAATATAATCGGGAATAGATAACTTCATGTTTTTTGCAATAAAGAATATTTTTCTTTTCAGGTTTATCCGGGTTACGGGTTTTGAAAGTCACTTCAATTGAGCAACTTTTTTGCCCTCTTCAAGAGCCGCCATATTTATCGGTATAAGCTTTTCTTTTGAAGAAAATTGTTCTTTAACACAATGTTTTATTAATTCAAAGTCGGCAATTTTGCTGCGAGCGACAAAAGCGCCAAGTGCCACAATATTGGCCACTTTTATGCTCCCCAGGTCTTTTGCAATATCATTGGCCGGTACCAAAAGTTCGTCAACATCATTGCGGTCCGAGCCAATGTGGATTAATGAACTATTGATAACTACAACACCGTTTGGCTTTACCATGGGTGCAAATTTTTCCAAAGAAGGATGATTCATGGCCACCAGATGCATAGGATTCCTGATAATCGGAGAACCTATGGGCCTGTCACTGATAACCACCAGACAATATACGGTCCCACCACACATCTCCGGGCCATAAGAAGGAATCCATGCCACCTCGTAACCTTCTTCCATTGCAGTATGTGCTAAAATATTTCCTATTAACAGAATGCCCTGACCCCCAAAACCGGCAAACATCACTTCACGTTGCATTCAGTCCTCCTCAACCTCATCGGGTGTTTTGTATTCACCCAGCTTAAAATAGGGAAGCATGTTGTCCTCGGCCCACTTAATAGCCTCCACAGGAGTAAGACCCCAGTTGGTAGGGCATGTGCTTACTATCTCCACCAGGCTGAAACATCGGCCTTCCACTTGATACTGGAAGGCTTTTTTGATGGCTTTCTTGGCCCTAACAATGTATTTTGGTTTTAATACGGCCTGTCTCGTAACATATGCAGGAGTCTCTAAAGCAGATATCAGTTCGGCTATTTTAAGCGGCATGCCGACCTCTTCAACATTACGTCCCGCAGGAGAGGTCGTAGTGCGTTGGCCCTGCAATGTTGTCGGTGCCATCTGGCCTCCGGTCATAGCATATACCGTGTTGTTAACAAAGATTGTCGTAAACTTTTCTCCCCGGTTGGCGGCATGTATAATTTCTCCCATTCCGATACTTGCCAGATCACCGTCACCCTGATAGGTAAAAACGATCAGGTCAGGCCGAACCCTTTTTATTCCTGTGGCCATTGCCGGTGCCCGCCCATGGGCCGCCTCCTGAAAATCGAATGTAAAATAATTATAGGCCAAAACCGCACACCCCACAGGTGCAATACCGACCGTCCGACCCCTGATCCCCAGTTCATCGATAACTTCGGCCACTAGACGGTGAATAATACCGTGTGTACAACCCGGGCAGTAATGAGTCGGCTGATCGGAAAGGGCTTCGGGTTTCTTAAATGTCTTTGCCATATATCTGCTCCTCATGCGATATGTAAATGAAGACTCGAGATTTCACATCCAACATTACATCCTAAATGATCGTAAACAAAATGAAAAAACATTTTATGTTTTTGATTTATCTTACATTTTAGTAAATTCAGATATATTTTCGTAACTCTTCTATAAATGAGATATAAATTTATTAAAAAAAATTCCATTTTGTTTACCCCTTGGGAAAGCCGATGATACCCTATCTTTTTCGTTATCAATGGCTCGCAGTAGACGACTACGGCTTCGCCCTTGATGCCTCAAATCTGGGGTATCCTCGACTTTCGCTCATTTAGGATTACACTTTAAAAAAAAGATTTAATTACATCGATGACTTCTTCCGGCGTGGGTATATCACCACCGGCTTTCCCATACCAGTGAACCGGACACTTCCCTTGAACACTTCGTTCCACATCTTCAACCATCTGCCCCATGTTCAATTCGATACTTAATACGACCTTACAGCTTTCTTTTGAAGCAGCCTGCTTTATCGGCCCTTCGGGAAAGGGGAAAAGGGTCTGGGGTCTTATCATGGCCGTCTCAAAACCTTGGGCTTTTAAATTATCAATAACGGTTCTGCAAACTCTGCCCATGGTACCAAAGCTGACGATAAGCGCCCGGTAATCCGTGTCCATGTTATAAGATTCGTATCGTAGTTCTTCTTGTTTCATGCGCTCATACTTTGTTTTTAAGACGACATTATGTTCTTCCAGCAGTTCCGCATTCAAAAATAAAGATTTGACCAGATTTGGCTTGCTGCTTTTTCGAGTATCCATACCGTTTGTCGCCCAGTCATCCTTATTGCTCGGTTCGGTCCTGAGGTGCTCCGGAAATTCAACCGGTTCCATCATCTGTCCGATCAAACCGTCACCCAGAATCATCACAGGGTTTCGATATTTTTCAGCCAGAGGAAATGCCATCATTACCATCTCAACGGCTTCCTGGACACTTGCCGGCGCCATGACAAGCAACCGGTAATCCCCATGCCCTCCCCCTTTTGTAGCCTGGAAATAATCTGCCTGGGAAGGAAGAATCCCACCCAGTCCGGGACCGCCGCGTACAATGTTGACAAAAACAGCCGGGCACTGGGCAGATGAGATATAACTAATGGCTTCACTCATCAGGCTTATACCCGGGCTCGATGACGTGGTAAAAACCCGGGCGCCGCATCCCGCAGCACCGAAAAGCATGTTCCCGACGGCGATTTCGCTTTCGCCCTGTAAAAATACACCGCCCACTTCCGGCATGCGGCGGGAAAGGTATTCCGCAACTTCAGATTGTGGGGTAATAGGATAGCCAAAGTAATTAAGGCATCCAGCCCTGATTGCGGCCTCTCCGATCGCTTCATTTCCCTTCATTAATATTTTGCCCATGTTTTTCCTCCGTTTATTCTTGATCTGCTTTCTCTTCAACGACTTTGGTTATACTTATCGCTACATCAGGGCACATGATGCAGCATGTTGTACAGAAGATGCAGTCTTCAGGGCGTGCCTGATAAGCAGGAAAATAACCCATAGCGTTGACTTGATCGGAAATTTCCAGAACATTTTTTGGGCATACGCTGACACATAGTCCGCATCCTTTGCATAGGTCATTATCAATAGTATGTTTATATGCCATACGCTCTAACTCCTCTTAATTATGATATTTCAGTAAAAAGTTAAAAGTTAAACGTGAAAAGTCTATATGCTGTGTAGTATTATCTCTTAATGTACTAAACGGAGTCGTTTTACATTTCCCGTTTCACTTTTTACGAATTCATTAATTATGATGGTCTCGCAAAAAGCTTTTCAGCAGCTTATTTTCGCAACTCAACAGCCTTTTTCCACGGCGGAACAAGTTGTCTTTCTATAGGCAAAACCGGACAAGAAAAACGCTCAACATCTATTTCAGGTAAAAGTTCTACCGATGCAGTGATAAACTCGAGGGGCAACCGGCTCTGGTCAGACAATGTTTTAACAAAATCATATCCCTTATATATACCTTCTACTGTGGTTTCATCTATCAGGTTTGCATTGCCAACGATACCGGTTATGGTCATCTTGGAAGCTTTTTCGATCTGATCGCGCATTCTCAAACAACCGGCTACCGTATCCGTAAAGGGCCGATACGGATTCACAACCTGGAGCATATGCACACGCTTTTTGCGAAATGGATCTGCGAGGCTTGCGAGGACAGTGGCGCCTACATCATCGCCTCCTGCGTCTATCAGTGTCAGTTGGCTCGGCCGGCGGATTAGACCGGCTATGGCAGGGCTTAAAATGGGTAGATCCGCCTGCAGATATTTTTCCGGGGGTAGAACCACCTCAATACCCAGTTCAGCAAGGGGTTTCCTTGCCTCCCGGGTTCTAAAGTAGGTGTTAACAAGGTCAAGATCTGCTATCCGAACGTCTGTACCTGAGCGCTTCCGATTGACCGCAAGGTTTATGGCAACTTCGGTCTTTCCGCTGCCGAAGTTGCCTACAATTATTACAATCCCTTTAATATGTTCCACTTTATTAAATCCGATCAACATCCCTCTGCCAAAAAATTAGCTGCTTTGTATTTTTATTTTATACGGGTGTCAAGTTATAAAATCGTTTCGCGATCTTATACAACGCCCCTGCACCACTTAAGCGAGCAAAATATGCTTTTGCCATATGAAATTTCCAAACGCGCCTACCTATGCAACTGTCCTTATTTGCCTTGCCTTTATGAAAAGGCCTGTGTTAACAATATGCTTGGCAGTAGGGCAACTATAAGGAACGTTAACCTTGCCATTTCGTACCCTGCCGGTCGAACATCTAATATAGTGGATAACGTGCCGACACAGATCGACTTTCCTTTTTTTAAGAAATAATGGTAAATTTTTCTGGTATAAAATGGAGTTTCAAGTCGGACAGAGAAAATCTTATTCCATTGCTAATCGTTGCTGTCCTGATCGGCATGCTAACCGGTGCTTTGGCGGTGGGTTTTCGATATCTGTTGTTAGTGGCTACCCGTATATGCTGGCAGAATCCCTTTGATATTATCGGGGTTGCTACAAACCTGTCGTGGTATCTAGTTGTTTTAATTCCGGTATTAGGAGGTTTAGTCGTCGGCCCGGTAGTTTCCATTCTGGCTCCGGAAACCCGCGGCGCCGGCGTACCCGAAGTCATTAATGCCGTAGCTTCAAGACAGGGTATCATAAGGCACCGTACGACTTTCTATAAAATTATATCAACCGTGATTTCTATCGGTTCCGGTGCCTCTGTCGGCAGGGAAGATCCCATTGTCCACATTGGATCATCGGTCGGTTCTTCTATTGCTCAGCTTATCAGGCTGTCTCCTGAATGGCGGTCCGTTTTTTTGGCGTGCGGTGCGGCAGCCGGGATTGCCGCTACTTTTAATGCGCCGATGGCAGGCATGTTGTTTGCCGTAGAAATTATCCTTGTAGATTTTGAGATCAGTTATCTAAGCCACATAGCAATTTCAGCAGTAACGGCAACCGTCGTTTCCCATCATTTTTTTGGAAACCTCCCTGCCTTCGATATACTTAATTACACACTGGTCAGTTACTAGGAGATTCCACTCTATTGCTTGCTCGGTATCCTGGCCGGCTTCGTGTCTATTACTTTCATCAAATCTATTTCTTATGTTGAAGACACCTTGAACAGGTTCAAAATCCCCGGCTATTTGCAACCTGCCATGGGAGTCTTATTGGTAAAGGTTCTTGGCATTCTGAAAAAAAGCAATCTAATCTTAGCTTATAATGAGAAAATTTTGAAACCCCATATTTTACAAGATCGGGGCAAGTAAAAATCTTAGATTTGCTTTGATGGAATTTCAATGGGTTATGGAGTGTTTCGATAAAAAATGGATGATTGCTTCTTACCGACGCGCGTGATTTACACCCCTTATTACATGGTTCCAGTGTTGGCGCTGCCAAGCCTAACGCATTCATAAATGATGATCAAATAAAGTGGATTGCCAAATGTTGCGAACCGGGCTAACATGCAGTCACGCCATGCTTCAAAACTTTCTCAAAAATGCAACACAGCAATAATCGCAAGCATTGGAGTCTTGATTTCAAACCTAAATCGCAATCATGGGTGGGATGGCATGGATTCATGGTTCAATGCAGACACCTTAAATTCCCTCCTGAAAGTTTATAATATTCGCTTATACAATATATTGTGTTGTGTGACCATAATCCGGTTTTCATAATAAGTGGATTGTGTTTTGAGGTAAGATTTAGATATCTCAAAAATTTAGACAGTTGTACTCAATAGCAAATATCTTCAATCGTAACTATCCAAAACCGGGTATATTTTTTTTCGCGCATCCTTGGCAAATAATATGGCTAAATCAGCTTTTTTCTGAATGTTCCATAATATATGTCTCTATCTGACTCCAATAACCTTTGTAATCGTGTACTTTTTAAAAGAAGAAAAAATTGGTAGAGTCCCTGATAATTTTTTGATTTCAGTGAGCGTACCCTCGCGTTTAGAAATCAGCCTATCTCTTCCCTCCTCTGCTTTTTTCCAATTCTTTTCCGCATTTAAAAACTGGCAGTTCCTTAAGTTTAACCCTGACCTCCAGACGGTTTTCAGTTTCCTTATGTTGTATACGTTTTATTTTTTAGCATGATAAGAAAAATAGCTTGATTTATTTGAAATTGTATATTATATAATAGTTTTTCTTGTTTAGATTTCTGTATTCATTAGATTAATATTAGGCTTACTATGGCTGATCCAAAAATGAGATTTGATACCATTGTAAAAAATCTCCGGGAAAACAATTATAAGCTCACGCCTCAACGCTTGGCTATTGTAAAAATTTTATCCCGCAGTGAAGGGCACCCCAGTGTTGAAAAAATCTATGAACATCTACAGGATGATTTTCCTACGATGAGTTTGGCAACAGTGTATCGCAATGTCATGCTTATGAAATCATTGGGAGAAGTCTTGGAAATTGGATTCCCGGATGGCAGCAATCGCTATGATGGAAACAAGCCTTATCCACATCCGCATGTCATTTGTGTCCAGTGTAAAAAGATAATCGATCCGGACCTGGCTACTTTAAAAGACATGACAGAAGAAGTTGCTGATGAAACTGGCTTTAAAATCCTGACGCACAGGTTGGATTTTTTTGGTATCTGCCGGGATTGTACGAACAATCGATAAGACAATATTTTTTTGCATAGTAATTGCAAATTGTTATCATATAGGATATGAACTTATTTGTTTTTGGTGTTGATACAAAGTCAAAAAAGATTGATTTGGTTTCGCTGGTTTGCTATAGGAGCAGTAAGGCATAAGGTGCTGCTTTCAAAATTTATATCAGCCATCTGCTCACCGTATTGCAATCGAAATCCTTGATTCAATTTTTTCGGAAGTTCTGATCCTTTCTTTGAACTTTCCATATCCTATTGTTGCTGATTTTGTTCCAATCCGCTGTTCGAATTTAAGATAAAATTTAACTGTAACAGACTTTAATCGAAACCATTTAACAAGAAAAAATTTTCAATAAACCCTAACAAAAAGGAGAAAAGCGATGACACAGAAGAAAAAACTGACCAACAACGCCGGCGCTCCAGTAGCTGATAACCAGAACGTAATGACTGCTGGACCGCGCGGACCGATGTTACTGCAAGATGTTTGGTACCTGGAGAAACTGGCCCATTTTGATCGGGAAGTGATCCCTGAGCGACGAATGCACGCGAAGGGTTCCGGTGCCTACGGCACCTTTACCGTTACCCACGACATTACTCAGTATACTAAGGCTAAAATATTTTCCGAAGTAGGGAAAAAGACCGAGCTCTTTACCCGGTTTTCCACGGTAGCCGGTGAGCGTGGTGCTGCCGACGCCGAGCGTGACATCCGTGGATTTGCGATCAAATTTTATACCGAGGAAGGCAACTGGGATCTGGTGGGTAATAACACACCCGTATTCTTTTTGCGTGATCCGCTAAAATTTCCCGACCTTAACAAGGCCGTCAAACGCGATCCCCGAACGAATTTGCGTAGCGCCCGCAATAACTGGGACTTCTGGACTCTGCTACCGGAGGCGTTGCACCAGGTTACTATCACGATGAGTGACCGAGGCATCCCTTATTCCTTTCGCCATATGAACGGCTACGGCAGCCACACTTACAGCATGATCAACGCCAAAAACGAACGTCACTGGGTCAAGTTTCATTTCAAGACCCAGCAGGGGATACGCTGTCTGAGCGATGAAGAGGCCGAGGCGGTCGTCGCTAAATGCCGGGAAAGTAATCAGCGCGACCTATACGAAAGCATCGAAAAAGGGGACTTTCCCCGCTGGACCTTGTCCATTCAGGTGATGCCGGAAAAGGATGCCGCTAAATGCCCTTTCAACCCCTTCGACCTGACAAAGGTTTGGCCTCATGGCGATTACCCTTTGGTCGAGGTGGGTATCTACGAACTGAATCGTAACCCGGAGAACTACTTCGCCGAGGTTGAGCAATCGGCTTTCAATCCAGCCAACATCGTCCCCGGCATCGGGTTCTCTCCTGACAAAATGTTGCAGGGGAGACTCTTCTCCTACGGCGATGCCCAACGCTATCGGCTCGGTGTGAACCATCATTTGATCCCGGTCAATGCCTCTCGATGCCCATTTCACAGCTATCACCGTGATGGAGCCATGCGGGTTGACGGCAATTATGGCAGCACCCTTGCTTACGAGCCTAATAGTTACGGCGAGTGGCAAGAGCAGCCAGAATTTGCCGAACCGCCCCTCAGCTTGGAAGGGGCGGCTGATCACTGGAACCATCGAGAGGATGACGATTATTACTCCCAGCCCCGCGCCCTATTCCATAAGATGAGCCCCGTGCAGCAGAAGCTACTGTTTGCTAACACAGCTCGGGCTATGGGAGACGCTCCGAGAGAGATTAAGATTCGTCACATTGGCAACTGTCTGAAGGCCGATCCGGCTTACGGCAAGGGGGTAGCTGAGGCACTTGACATTCCGCTTAGCGAAGTACCTAAGGAAAAATAGGGGAATTTTTTTTAAGTCACAAGGGGGGCGTAAAAAAACACCAAGGTTTTCACTGAACAGGAAAACCACTTTTAAACTCTCGAGGTATAGTCCAACCAGCTAAAAAAACTAAAGGCGGTTTGGTAAATGCTTGCGCAATTTGCCAATCCGCTTAGCCCGCTTAATAGGCATAAGATCTTAAGGAGGACTGTTATAGGGCTAAAGCAACGGAGGGATCAAGGCGTAACAAAGTCATTGAAGTGTAAACAAGGCCCGTGCCATGGAGCTGCAGGCTATTCATCAAAGCGATCTGTCCACACCCAAAATTAAAGGTGAAAAGCGATCTGTCAATATAAGTGAAATAGATCGCTTTTTTTATTCCAAAATTCAATTAACAGCAAACAAAATTACAGATACTAAACTTCAACCTATCAAAATTGTTACCAAATTTAAAGATACATTTTGGTTTTACAACATATTGTGCCGTGCGGTCATAATCCTATTGGTGTAAATAATGGAATGTTTGCTAAGATACTATTTTGATATCAAATAAATTTAGATTGTTGCACTCAATTGCAGAAATCACAGGTCTTGGATTTAAGATTCCAAATCAGAATCGCTAAAATT
>CAZBOB010000003.1:0-89561 GCA_964492995.1 uncultured Desulfobacteraceae bacterium
TATTCGTGCCTGCCCCGTGAAATGCGAAGCCTATTTCTCTGGGGTGGTTAAAATTATCGCGTTGACTCGGGGCGTCCATGCCCCTCGCCCTTGCGGGCAGCTTGACAGCTGTCCAATTCCGCTATCCTGCAGAATTGTTCTTGAACTTAAACAAAAATTAACATTTTTCAAAGGTCTCGTATCGCAAGATGGTTGAGCATAATAATTGTTCGGGCTAAAATTAAGGCGAAGGGAAAAAGATTTTTTCGTAAAGATCTAGAGCATATCGGTCTGTCATGCTCGCGATGAAATCACAAACAATCCTCTCAGTAGGCTGGTTATTATAATTGCATGCTTCCATATGCATGGCTTTAAGTTCTCTTTGCAACATCTTTTGGTTTTCCAAACAACATGTGTAAAGTTCGGACAGAATCTTTTTGGCCTTGACAAATTCTCCATGGACCTGAGGTGAACGATACACCTTTTCATAAAGAAATTCCCTGAGTTCGGTCATGGACGAATAAACCTCATCGCTCATTTGCAGACATAATTTACCCTTGCGAACACGGGTTGAAAATACAAGATCCTTTATCATGTTATTTGCGCGTTCGGAATGCGTACGTCCAAGGATTTTAACACACGAATCAGGAACTTGACTTCGGCTGATAACACCACTTCGGATGGCATCATCCAAATCATGATTAAGATATGCCATAATGTCGGCAATACGGACGACATTTCCTTCAATTGTAAAGGCCCGTTCATTGGGATCATCTGGAATAATTTTTCCATACCCCTTGGAATGCTTCACAATTCCGTCTCGGACCTCATGTGTGAGATTTAGCCCCTGACCGTTATTTTCCAGAACATCAACAACACGCAGGCTCTGTTTGTTATGTGTGAAATCCGGCGAATATATTTCTTTCAGAATTGCCTCACCGCCATGACCAAACGGGGTATGCCCCAAGTCATGGCCTAAGGCGATGGCTTCGGTCAAATCCTCGTTAAGACGCATGGCCCGTGCTATTGTTCTTGCGATTTCAGACACTTCAATTGTATGAGTCAGACGGGTTCGGTACTCGTCGCCCAAGGGAGCCAAAAAAACCTGGGTTTTATACTTTAAGCGTCTGAAGGCATTGGAATATATAATTCGGTCTCTGTCCACCTGAAAAGCGGTTCGGATGGGACAAGGGGGTTCCTTTTTCATGCGGCCCCGGGATTCGGCACTTAAACATCCGAACGGAGATATAAAGCCTTTTTCACGTTTTTCAAATTCTTCACGGATATTCATATGATGACAGTTATCCACAGGAAGAATGAATTGTAAAGGAATATTTGAAACTTTACATCCTGAAAATCTTGTTTTATGATTTATTTTATTTTCAATTGAATTTTTATGTATTTTCTGGGAAAAAATCAATACACAAGCACCAAAAAACAAATAAATTTTAAAATCCAATATTCATGGTCTCGCAAAAATCTAATTTGCTTGCTAACCCTAAGTAACCATCTTGAATTTCGGTTCACCCTGTGAAATGTGCAATTCGAAATTTTTGCGAAACATATATTATTTCACGGGGTAAATGATTTGGATTTTGTTATATGTTTTTCCGGTTTATATAGCTTAGGGAGGCTTAAGAGCGTTGAAAAATACACAAGGACATCATCTCATACTCGGCGAACTGGTCGATTTTATAACCGGCGAAACAATCCAGGACACTCATGATGAAAGATACAGACAGAAACTGGCGCGTATTCTTGTGGAGCATAAAGGATATCTTAAAAAGGAGATCGAATCCGGCCGCGAACTTCTTATAACCGCTGCAAATAAGAAGGCTGTTTTAAAAGTTGATTATACAATTAACCTTGCAGGCAAAATTTGTATTATTATAAAATATGGTCCCGGTTCTCTGGTAACCCGGCATCGTCCTGCGCTGGCGGCTTCGAGACTTGTGGCGCCTTATCAGGTACCGGTGGTTGTTGTAACAAACGGTGAAGATGCAGACATTCTCGAGGGAGCGACCGGTAAGGTAATTTCAATTGGCCTTGAATCTATACCTGCCAAAGCCGAACTCATTGAAAAGGTTGCCGATATACATTTTGATCCTATCTCAGCCAAACGGGCTGAAATGGAATCTAAAATTATTTATGCTTTTGAGGTCGATGGAAGCTGTATGTGCGATGACAGCAGGTGCAAATTGTAAAAATCGCCCCTCAAGGAATAAGAACAAAAAATCTCAGAGAAACAACATGGACTATAAATACTTTAGAACCCTGTATGATGTACCTAGGTGCAATGATTCTAAGCGGTATCAGCGAAATCGTTTATGCCTATGAAGACATAATGGGGGGAGGCACAAACTGTGATTTGACAAAACTGACTCCGCTTTATAAAGATTGTCGAATTTCAATTGTGCCGAGCATCTTGCGCAAAGAGAGCCTGGAACTTTTCAAGGCTTTTTTTAAAAATCCGAAAAATTCTTACTGGCGTGGAACTCTGTTAGCCGGATATACTCTCAGCCAGTGAAACCATTTTGAAAATGCATATGAAAGCCTCCGAATCGTGCAAAATTCAGGTGGCAATTTGTTTTTTTAAGTCCGCCGCCGGATGTTGCATAAGGTCGCTTCTCTATTTCATAACTGGATTTATTTGCTTGCATTTTTTGCTTGCATTTATTAATGTTGTTGTATATTTCAAAATTCAATTTAGGTTGATGTCTCACAATGTGGAATACGCACTAAAGTAGGTTGACAGGTAATTCCATGTTGGAAGTATTGGCAATAATTCATGGCTCAGGAGGTGAAAGCATAGTTATACCAAGACGTACAAATAGGGCAAACAGATCAAGTAGAATCAATATTAATAGAAATATTAGGGCAAAAGAGGTCCGGGTAATAGATCCTGAAGGCAATCAGATCGGCATTATTCCTACTTACAAGGCAATTGCTGTTGCTAATGATTTTGGCCTTGACCTGGTGGAAATTTCTCCCAACGCCAATCCTCCTGTCTGCAAAATAATGGATTACGGGCGGTATAAATATGAACTGACCAAAAAGAGACAGGAAGCAAAAAAGAAACAGACCATATTTCAGCTAAAGGAAATAAAATTACGCCCAAAGACCGGTGAACATGATCTTAAGACCAAAATCAATCATATCAAAAAGTTCATTGAAAGAAAGGACAAAGTCAAAGTAACCGTCATTTTCAGAGGACGTGAGATTACGCTTACTCAGCTGGGTCGAGATTTGCTCGAAAGGGTTGTTCAGGAAACGGAAGAAATTGCATCGGTTGAACAGCAGCCTAAATTTGAAGGTCGCACAATGATTATGGTCCTATCGCCAAAACAATCTACAAAATGATTGTGTTAAAATAAAATTGATGAATTCGACTTTTTATAATTTCATCATAATTGGTTAGATGATAAGTTCTCAATAACAAGGGGGATTTGAACCAACTCAATTTATTGAGAAATTAAGAAAAGTATTTTTACTTATTTTTTCATAAAGATGGCGTGGGTTTGCATACGTCTGTGGCTCACGCCATCTATGTTTGAAATAGCGGAGAAGATATAATGCCAAAAATAAAAACAAATAAAGCTGCTGCAAAGCGTTTTAAAAAAACAGGTACAGGTAAATTCGTCTTTGCAAAATCACATGCAAATCATATTTTAACAAAAAAAACCACTAAACGAAAACGTGCGTTACGGCAGAGTCAAATCATCAAAAAGTCCGATAAAAAAATGGTCAGACTGCTTCTTCCCAATGGATAGTGGTATTTGTAATTTTTTTGGTCAGAAAATTTCAGAGCTGTCAAAGGTCTCTCCAAGTGTGATTGGGCCTGTCTGAATTGTGATAGTTACCCTGGCATAGTTAATACGTCAATTAAGTTACGAGTCAGAATATTTAGGAGAAGATTTATGCGAGTCAGAAGAGGTTTTAAAGCAAAAAGACGTCGAAAAAAAATATTGAAATTGGCAAAAGGGCATCGTGGAGGCCGTAGTAAATTGTTTCGCACCGCAGCCGACGCTGTAGATAAGGCGCTTATGTATGCTTATCGGGATCGTAAGGCACGCAAGCGTGATTTTCGGAGACTCTGGATCACGAGAATTAATGCAGCGGCACGAATGAATAATCTATCTTACAGTAAATTCATACACGGATTAAAACTTGCCGGTGTTAATCTGGACCGAAAAGTTCTCGCTGAATTAGCAATCTCTGATCCATCGGGATTTGCTCAAATCGCAAATCTTGCATCAGATCAGCTCTAACCCAAGGTCTGGGAAATGTAACATCTCAATAAATTATTCGTATATTTTGGAACAAAATTTTTTTTAATTCTATTCCAACATTCTTCCGCTATATGGCGGGATGAGCCAAGCAAACTAACTTGTGCTTAAAGATAGAACGAAAAATTGGAAAAAACTATAGAACAGATTAAAAAAGAGGCACTAAAGGAACTTGAAGCTGCTTCTGATAGTGAAAGCATCAAAGCTCTTTCGGTCAGGTATTTAGGTCGAAAGGGTGCGGTGACTCAATATTTGAGGAATATTTCAAACCTGCCAAGGGAAAGCAGACCAGAAGCAGGGAAAAAGGCAAACCAAACAAAAAAAATTCTTGATGAGTTATTTAAAAAAGCCTTAAAGCAACTTGAAACTTCTTCTTATGAAACAGACAACCGGATTGATGTTTCGCTGCCCGGAAGAGTCACCCGGCAAGGATCTTTGCATCCAATTACCCAGATTACTCAACAAATATGCGACATTTTTGTACGACTGGGATTTGATGTTGCTGAAGGGCCTGAGGTTGAAACAGATTATTACAATTTTGAAGCTCTTAATATTCCTAAAAATCACCCTGCAAGAGATATGCAGGACACATTTTATATATCAGACAACATTGTTCTTCGTACTCATACGTCTCCTACTCAGCCCCGAATAATGGAAAAGCAGAAACCTCCGGTGAGAATTATTGCACCCGGCAAGGTATACCGCTGTGACTCCGATTTAACGCACACACCCATGTTTCACCAGATTGAAGGGCTTCTGGTCGATAAAAATGTATCATTCGGTGACCTTAAGGGAATCTTGACCACATTTGTTCATCAGATATTCGACCGAGAGACCAGTCTCAGATTCCGGCCCAGCTTTTTTCCTTTTACAGAACCGAGCGCTGAAGTCGATATTAGATGTGTTATATGTAAAGGGGATGGATGCAGAGTATGCTCACATACCGGATGGCTTGAAGTTATAGGCGCCGGCATGGTTCACCCCGCAGTGTTTGAAAACGTTGGATACGATACAACCTGTTTTACCGGTTTTGCTTTCGGCATGGGCGTGGAACGGATTGCCATGCTGAAATACGGAATTGATGACATTCGCAAATATTTTGAAAATGATCTAAGATTTTTAAGGCAGTTTTAACATGAAGGTCAGTTTAAGCTGGTTAAAAGAATATATTGACGTTGATATAAATGTTAACGATTTGGCCGATGCCCTCACCATGGCCGGTCTTGAAGTTGAAGCGGTTTCAGACCGTTATGATTATTTAAACAGTGTTGTCATCGGCCGGTTAGCCAAGATTGATCCCCATCCGAATGCCGATAAGTTGAAACTCTGCAGAGTTGATATAGGTGCTCGAATCATCACTGTTGTTTGTGGTGCTCCCAATGTCAAAAATGATATGCTTGCACCCTGTGCCATGCCAGGCACCTGTTTCCCAAAAGGTACAATCCTTGAAAAAAGTATAGTCCGGGGGGTAGCTTCAGAAGGGATGCTCTGCAGCGAGATCGAACTTGGGCTCGGTGCCAATAGTTACGGCATCATGGAACTTGGCCGAAACTATTCGGTGGGTTTTCCGCTTAACAAGGCCCTTGGCTTGTCAGACCCTGTGTTTGAAATTGACCTGACTCCAAACAGACCGGATTGCCTTAGTATAATTGGAACGGCTCGTGAAATTGCGGCATTTCAGAAAAAAAAGGTGACTTACCCTGAAATTTGTCTGCCGGAATCGTTCGATGACATTTCAGACTATACCTCTATAACCATAATGGCTCCTGAACTTTGTCCAAGATATGCTGCCAGCCTTATTTTTGATATTACTGTTGGACCGTCTCCTTTTTGGCTTCAGGATCGTTTGATTTCAGTGGGTTTGAAACCGATTAACAATATTGTAGATATAACCAATTTTGTAATGATGGAAAGCGGCCAACCGCTTCATGCCTTTGACTTTGACCGCCTTGCCGAAAACCGGATTGTGGTGCGCACGGCCAGGGAAGGTGAAGTCTTTATCACTCTTGATGGAAAAGAACGCCGCCTAGACCCGGAAATGCTTATGATTTGCGACGGTGAAAAACCGGTCGCCCTTGCGGGGGTTATGGGTGGATTGAATTCCGAAATTGAAGACTCCACAACAAAAATTCTTCTTGAAAGTGCATATTTTGATCCGGTTTGCATCCGAAAGACTTCAAAAAAAACAGGGTTAAACACAGATGCCTCACACCGTTTCGAACGTGGCGTCGATCCCAAAGGAACCATTACCGCATTAAATCGAGCCACGCAGCTTATTGCTGAAGTCGGTGGTGGTAAACTTATTAAAGGTACAATCGATGAATATCCAAACCCTTTTCCTGACAGGATGATCGATTTCAGCGTCACGGCGTTAAACCGCCGGCTGGGCATTCACCTGGATATAAATGATATTGAAAACTACTTAAAATCAATTGAATTTCAAGTTCATAAGATTGGCAATGACAGACTTCAGGTTATTCCGCCATCCTGTAGAGTCGATATAACCAAATTTGAAGACATTACAGAAGAAATTGCACGTTTATTCGGCTACAACAATATCAAAACAACCTTTCCACTGATACCTGCTGAAGCCAGGCATCCATCAAAAAAGATCGAATCAAGGGATCGAATTAAATGTCTGATGACCGGGCTGGGATTTAACGAAGCAATAAATTACAGTTTTATCAGTAATCTATCATGTGATCGGCTTAATCTTGAACCGGATGACAAAAAAAGACAGGTCGTAGATGTATTAAATCCTCTGTCTGAAGATCAGTCGGTAATGCGAACGTCTCTTATACCCGGTCTTCTTGAAACAATGAAGTACAATATATCGGTTCAGAACAGAAATCTTAAGCTGTTTGAGATCGGCAATGTCTTTTTTAACACAGGCCAAAAAGATAGCCTGCCTGATGAAGTTGAAATGCTGGCAGGCCTCTGGACAGGAAAAAGAGTCGATGCGGTTTGGTTTTCAAAGGAGATCAGTTGTGATTTTTATGATTTAAAAGGCGTTATTGAAGAACTTTTAGGAAAGCTTAGCATCGTTAACATACACTTTACCCGCATGCCGCCGACATCCTGTTTTTATACAAAACCCGGATTTACGGCCCAGATTATTATTAAAGACGAATCCATAGGACTTGTCGGAGAATTACATCCTAACGTGCTTAGTAATTATGATTTAAAGCAAGCAGCCTTTATTTTTGAATTAAATTTTGATAGACTTATAAATCATATACCGGAAACTAAATCTGTATCGCCAATTCCGAAATTCCCGGCCACGTCAAGGGATATTACTCTAATTGTTAATAAGGATATTGAAGCAAATAATATCCTGCAAAGCGTTATTGATTTAAATGAAGAGCTGGTGGAAAACTTACACCTGTTTGATGTTTTTGAAGGTGATCCTATTCCTGCAGGGAGAAAAAGCATCTCATTTAGAATAACCTACAGATCTTCCAGTGAAACCTTGGAAGATAACCGGGTAAATAATCTTCATAAAAGCATTTCGGACAGGCTTTTGAAAAAGGTTGATGCAACCCTGCCGACCGTATAACCTTTATAACTCGCCAGCTTTTTGAAAATATTACCGATTGTTTGAAATCGACTTGTTTCAAAAGACTAACCTGTTGCTAACCTTTTAAAAGCTATGGGTTAAACAATGGAAAACCACACTTCTTATCAAAAAGAACTGCCGGACAAGCTTTACTTCAAGGTGGGAGAAGTAAGTGCGATTGTTGGGGTCCCGGCATATGTTTTGAGGTTCTGGGAGGCTGAGTTCAAGAAAATAAATCCCAAACGGTCTGCTTCGGGCCAGAGGTTGTATAGAAAAAGTGACATTGAGCTGATTCTAAAGATAAAACATCTTTTGTATGAAAAGAAATTTACAATTCAGGGAGCCAGGCAACATTTAAAAATCAAACCGGATGAAAAAAAGGAAAAATCTTCAATCATCACACTCGATGAAATTCGCATGGGACTCAAAAGTATACGCGATCTTATAAGCTAATCCAAATTCTATCACTCCATTCAAAATTTACCTAAAATTTTCATTATCTTTTTTTCAAAACAGATGAAGCAGAATTTAGGATTTATTATTGAATTATATTGACAAGGGATTTTTTTTTTAATATCTTACAAATATCCACGCGCGGGCATAACTCAGTGGTAGAGTACAAGCTTCCCAAGCTTGGAGTCGCGAGTTCAAATCTCGTTGCCCGCTCCATTGGATGTTCGCCTTGTTTATTATAAAGTTTTTTTTATCTAAGTGTAGATTTTGGCTATGTATGTGTGGTTTGGAGTTAATTTTTTCCTTATGGTTATTTACATGAACAGATAAAGTCTCTCGATCCACTAAAAGATCTACCGGTATTAGAAGAAACGGGCGAAAGCCCGTTTTTATTTTTTTATAGGGGACAATTTGATGAATTCTTAAAACGTCGAATTCATCAAATCGATAGACCATTGAAAGGTCAAAGAAAAAAAGCAAATAAAAGACTAAAAAACAGGGTCAAGACCCAGAGACATAACAACCGGTCTTCGGAAAATAAGGAAAAAATTGTTGCACAGGCAAGAGATTTAATAGAATCGTTGTGTGAAACCGAGGGGGTGGAGTTGGTCCACCTTGAATATCAACGGGAAGCATGCGGGAGAATACTCCGCCTTTTTATAGACAGACCCGGGGGAGTTACTCTCGACGACTGTGTGCATATAAGTCGCCAATCGAGCGACCTTTTGGATGTATATCTTGAAAATACCGGGCCATACAGTCTGGAGGTTTCATCGCCGGGACCGAATCGTCCCTTGGGAAAAAGGCTTGACTTTGATAGATTCAAAGGAAGCCGTGTAAAAATTAGAACCGCTCAACCTGTTGACGGCCAAAAAAATTTCAAAGGTATCCTTATGGGCATATCTGAAGAGATTGTAAAACTATCGGTCGATGGTAAAACAGCAAGTATTCCTTATCAGGAAATTATTATGGCGCGAATTGCTGATTAGCCCGAATGTGCACCCTTGGTTGAACAATCAGGGTTTAATTCGGACAACAGTTGATATTTAGAATAACGGGGAAAGACGTATGTTTATAGCAGATATAAAACGTGTCATTGAACAGGTTAGTCGAGACAAGGGTATTAACCACAAGGTACTTATCAAAGCACTTGAGGAGGCCCTGGAATCTGCCGCGAGAAAAAAGTTTGGGACCAAGGTAGATATTGAAGTTCAATACAATAAGGCAACCGGGGAAATTGAAGTATTCCAGTTTAAAGATGTGGCTGAAGAGATTACAGAGCCTGACCTCCAAATAAGCCTTGAAGAAGGGCGCAAGCTGGATTCGGAATGCGAAATCGGTGACAGCCTCGGCACAAAAATGGATACTTCCACTTTTGGACGTATAGCCGCACAGTCGGCCAAACAGGTCATTATACAGAAAATGAAAGACGCGGAAAGGGATGCTGTTTATTCGAGTTTTGTTGGTCGAAAAGGTGAAATTATAAACGGAATTGTACAACGTTTTGAACGTAACGACATTATTGTTAATTTAGGGCAGACCGAAGGTATACTTCCGACAAGAGAGCAGATTCCTAAGGAATCGTATCGACGGGGTGATCGTATCAGAGCATATATAATGGATGTGCTTCATGAAACTCGCGGCCCGCAAATTATTCTTTCGAGAACACATCCTAATTTTCTGATCTGTCTTTTCAAAACAGAAGTTCCGGAAATCAGCGAGGGTATCGTAACTATTATGGGTGCGGTTCGTGAACCCGGAATCCGTGCAAAGTTTGCAGTGACTTCAAACGATTCTGATATAGACCCGGTTGGCGCCTGTGTCGGAATGAAAGGGAGTCGTGTACAGAACGTTGTTCAGGAACTGAGAGGTGAAAAAATAGATATTATATCCTGGCATATTGATCCTGCAAAATTTGTATGCAATGCACTTGCACCTGCCGAAATATCCAGAGTTATTATTGATGAAGAGAATTTTTCAATGGAAGTCATTGTACCTGACGAATTTCTTTCAATAGCCATCGGTAAAAGAGGGCAAAATGTTCGTTTGGCCTCAAAACTTACAAAATGGCATCTTGATGTCATCAGTGAAACACGATACAGTAAAGCCATGCAAGATGGCTACAACTCTCTGGTTTCATTGCCGGGTGTTGGAATTAGCATGGCGGATGCTTTGTATGAAAGGGGATTTTTTTCTGCTGAGGAACTCAGCAATTCTTCAGTAAAAGATTTGATACAGATCAGAGGCATTGCCGAAGAAAAAGCCATGCAACTGATCGAAACTGCAAAAAAATATATGGCAAGCACAGACCCAGTCGACGAACTACCGAATGAAGCTTTGCCGAATGATGAATTGGATAGCGATGAGAGTTCAGCGGTTTCGGATGTTCAGAAGGTCTTAAAAGAAAATGGTGATAGTGATGAGCATACGTCCGGCCATTCTTTATCTGCTGATAATGCTGCAGAAGATAACGGATAACCAAATATTTCGGCCGGGTTGGTTTTTTAAATCGGCCAAATTAAAAATCTGAGAATAAGCATAAACAAAAGTTCGGTAATAACCGAATTCAAGGGGGATGGATGGCAAAGATCAGAATATATGAACTTGCCAGAGATCTTAACGTAACAAATAAGACACTGCTTGAAAAGATACGGAATATGGATATTGATGTAAAAAGCCATATGAGTTCTCTGGATGATGAAGCTGTGACTAGGATAAAAATGAATTTACTTGGCTCACCCGAAAAAGAGGTTGAGGAAACGCGCATAAAACCGTCAATTATCCGAAGACGGAAAAAACGTGTTCCGCAAATGCCTGTTCAGACAGAGACGGCTATTGAACCGAAACCGCATCCCGAAAAGATAGAAGTTGCTGATCAACCGTCCGAAAAAGACCTTAAAGAAAAAGAAATCCCCCCGGAAAAAGAACCGGAAGAGCCTCTCAAGAAAGATGTTCCTGAACGTGTTGCCAAAGGAAAAAAGGCTGTAAAGAAAGACGCTCCAAGAAGGGAAGACGCACCTGATGGAGTTGTTGCCCAACCCATTGTTTCGAAAGAGGAACATAAAGTCAAGAAATCGGTTGCTTTAAAGAAATTAAAAAAGAAAAAAGACGCCAAAAAGCTTAAAAAAGATGTTCCGGCAAAGATTATAAAACTGCCCGTAACCCCCGTTCCTGAAAAAAAAGCGCCCGAGATCGAAAAAGACCGGGTTCATATACCCAAAACAAAAGTTGAAAAAATACCCACGCCGAAAAAAGAGGTGCCTGAAAGCATAACACTCCTGAAAGAGGCGCTTGTAAAAGACAAAAAGAAAAAGAAGAAATGGACAAAAAAGCTCGACGAAGCTGCAAGTGATAGAAAGTTTTTCAAAAAGAAAATATCCTTCCGGAAAAAAGAGGTGGTTGAAGGGGCCGATCTTTATATAAAGGGAGATCGAATTCGTAAGGGTCGCAAGGTTGCAAAGGCTAAAATCACGCTTGTGAAACAAAAGCCTTTGATAACTACTCCTAAAGCCATTAAACGTAGAATAAAAATTGATGAGGCCATTGCCCTGTCTGATCTGGCAAAACGAATGGGGATCAAAGCCGGTGAAATGATCAAAAAGCTGATGGCTTTAGGTGTTATGGCAACGGTTAACCAGGCCATAGACTTTGATACCGCCGTTCTTGTGGCCGCAGAATTCGATTACGAACTGGAAAAAGCCTCTTTTGAGGAAGAAACCGTTTTAAAGATAGAAAAGGATGATCCGGATAAGCTCATCGCAAGGCCGCCGGTGGTAACTATTATGGGACATGTGGATCATGGGAAGACATCTCTTCTTGATGTGATAAGAAAAACCAAAGTTACGGAAAATGAAGCCGGGGGAATCACCCAACATATCGGCGCCTATAATGTATCCACAGATAAAGGCCAGATCGTATTTCTGGATACGCCGGGCCATGAGGCGTTCACTGAAATGCGTGCCCGAGGCGCCAAGGTTACGGACTTGGTAATTCTGGTTGTTGCTGCTGATGATGGTGTCATGCCGCAGACCATTGAGGCGATAAACCACTCCAAAGCCGCAAAAGTTCCGATCATCGTAGCAATTAATAAAATAGACAAAGAAAATGCTGATCCTGAACGTGTTCAGCGTGAACTTGCAGATACAGGTCTTGTACCTGAGGATTGGGGCGGAGATACCATCTTCGTCCAGGTTTCTGCAAAGGAGAAGCAGGGAATTGATGATATGCTTGAAATGGTTCTCCTTCAGGCAGAAATATTGGAGCTTAAAGCAAATCCGGATAGGCTTGCCATGGGTTACGTGGTTGAAGCAAAGCTTGATTCAGGCAGAGGCCCTGTTGCCACGGTTTTGGTTAAGCAGGGAACTCTGGCGATTCATGATCCGGTGGTTTGCGGCATACACTATGGCAAAATACGCGCCTTGCTGAACGACAGGGGAATGCATGTAACGTCCGCCGGGCCTTCGATGCCGGTTGAAATAATCGGGCTTTCAGGTGTTCCTAATGCCGGAGATGAATTGCTTGCGCTGGCAGACGAAAAGAATGCCAAGCAGGTCAGTGCGCATCGAATACAGAAACAACGGTCTAAAGAACTGGCAAAAACCAGCAGATTAAGTCTTGAAAAACTTTATGAGCAGATACAGACAAACAAGATTAAGGATCTAAACCTCATAATAAAAACCGATGTACATGGTTCTATCGAAGCCCTTGAAGAGGCTTTGATAAAACTTTCCAACGAGGAAGTCAGAATTAACGTGGTCCATTCAGCTACCGGCACATTGACCGAATCGGATATTTCCCTGTCCACCGTTTCTGATGCCATAATTATAGGGTTTAACGTTCGTCCCACTTCTAAAATTCAAGCGCTTGCTTATGAAGAAAACGTGGACATACGTTTTTATAATGTCATTTATGATGTTATAAAAGACATCAAGGATGCCATACTCGGTATGATGTCGTCTACTTTTGAAGAACGGATTCTGGGCAAAGCCGAAGTCCGCGAAGTGTTCCACGTTCCAAAAGTTGGGGCTATCGCAGGTTGCTATGTTACCGAGGGGAAAATAGAGCGGGGGCAGCTTGTACGCGTACTCAGGGATTGGATTGTATGTCATGAGGGTAAAATTTCTTCCCTCCGGCATTTCAAAGACGATATCAAAGAAGCTCAGAGCGGTTATGAATGCGGGATCGGTATTCAAAAATATAATGACATCAAGGTGGGTGATATCATAGAATGTTACTACCTTGAGGAGATCAAACCTGAACTTAAAGAGTAGATGTATACTTGGCACGGGTATTAATTGAGCTTATATTAATCGGGGAGTTGGGGTGTTGGAGTGTTGTAGTAATGGAGTAATGGAAAAAACCCAAACTCCGGATATGTGAAATTCCTTTTTTGCTTAAATCTTGTATGTTCAAAATATGACCGTGCCAAGCATAAGTGAGAGTGACATGGTTGTGGGTTTAGGGACTATCACATTCAGGCTGCATGATTGCCGTTCTTTAAAAGGCAAAAGGAAAATTGTAAAATCGATCATTAGCCGGCTGCGCAACAATTTTAATGTTTCGGTTGCAGAGGTCGGATCAAATGACATCTATCAAAAGGCAGTGATAGGGTTTTCCCTGGTTGGCAACAATCGAAAGGTGATAAACTCTAAGATAGACAAGATTTTTAATCTGGCAGAGGAGTTGAATCTGGCCGAGATCATCGACAGTGAAATGGAGATCATCAATTTATGAAACCATTTGCACGATCTGACAGAGTCAGTGGCCAGATACAAAAAGTATTGTCGGAAATATTGCTGAAAAAAGTAAAAGATCCTCGTCTTGAAAATGCTAGCATTACAGATGTAAAAATGTCTCGAGATTTAAGAATTGCACGGATATACTTCGTTGCATCCGGTAACAAAAAAAGCATGGAAGAGGCGGCAGAAGGATTTAAAAGTGCTTTGGGGTATGTAAAACGTACACTTGCTCGCCAGTTGGGTTTGCGTTATATGCCGGATCTCAAATTTTTTTATGATGAATCTTTTGACTACGGATCACAAATAGATAAAGTTTTGAAGGCTGTAAAAGCGGATAATGGACCAAATAATACGTTATTTGAAAAATAGCGACCACATTTTAGTTGCTTCCCACACGAACCCGGACGGCGATGCAATCGGCTCTTTGATCGCCATGGGACTTTGTTTTGATGCATTGAATAAAAAAACAACGCTATACAATGAAAGTCCCATTCCTGCTGTGTACCGTTTTCTCCCTGCTGCAAATCGTGTTGTGAGGAATATAAAAAACAAAAATTACGATCTTGCCGTTATTCTTGATTGCGGAGATTTACAACGAATCGGGAAGGCTGTTTCAACGGTTAGACAGATTCCGATCATTGTCAACATCGATCATCATGTTACCAATAACCGTTTTGGTCATATTCAACTCATAGATACTTCAGCATGTGCCACCGCTGAAATCATATACCGTCTGATAAAACAAATGGATATTCCCTTTGACAAAGCCATTGCTACGTCAATATACACGGGAATCTTTACCGATACCGGTTCATTTCGCTTTTCAAATACAAACAGGGCTGCTTTTTCAATCTGTCAAGAAATGGTAGGATTGGGCGTCGATCCTTATAATATTGCTCAACATATATATGGAGGAACATATTCTCTGGGCCGCATAAAGCTTCTTAATCTTGCCCTTGACTCTATTAAGATCTCAAATAACGGCAAACTATCAATTATGACACTGAGTCAAGATATGTTTGATGAAACACATACCCAGGCGGAAGATGTAGACGGTTTGATCAATTACGCAAAACGTATTGAGGATGTCAAAGTTGCGGCACTGATACAGGAAAACCGGAACGGCAAAGAAAATCCAAAAAATTTTAAGAAGTTTCATGTCAGTCTCCGTTCCGATGGAACGGTTGACGTGGCTTCAATTGCAGCTTCGTTTGGCGGAGGCGGCCATTTTATTGCCGCCGGATTCAGTATTGAAACCACGCTTTCTGATATAACATCACAAATGTTAAAGCTGGCTGAAAAAATATGACTGAACTTAGGGGCTTCGCCCTGCCTGCCATTGCAAGCTCGCCCGCCAGCTGAGCAAGGCGAAGCGGCCTGATGGCATAAACAGGTTGCCATTAATAAATTTTTAACTTCAAGAGATTGTAGGATTTTCGAGATGTTAACTTATGCAGCCTGAATTAAACGGGATTTTGCTTGTTGATAAACCCGCAAGTATAACCTCAGCCAAGGTAGTTTCCCGTATAAAGAAAATATTTGGAGCAAGAAAAGTCGGGCACACCGGTACACTTGATCCTTTTGCAACGGGTATCCTGGTATGCTGTATTAATCGTGGGACAAAGCTTGCCAGGTTTTTCCTGCACGGTAACAAAAAATATGAAGCTGTTCTTTACCTGGGTATTGAAACAGACACGCAGGATTCAACCGGAATTGTTACATCCACACGTGATAACGTATTATTTTCTGAAATAAAAATACGGTCTGTATTAAACCAGTTTAAGGGAACGATTGAACAAATCCCGCCGGTTTATTCAGCACTGAAATCTAAGGGAACCCCCCTTTACAAGCTGGCGCGAAGGGGCAATCCGGTTCAGAAACCGGCAAGGCGCATCACTATTTTTAACATTGAAATACTTAGAATCAATCTGCCGTTGATACATTTTAGTGTATCCTGCTCAGCAGGTACATATATCCGAACACTCTGTGCAGATATAGGAAAATTTCTCGGATGTGGTGGCCACCTTAAAGAATTAAGGCGGATCCAAAGCGGCGGGTTCTCAATTACCGAGGCTCTGAAATTATCAGAGATAGAAAATTTTGCTTTATCCGGGAAAATATCCGATCGGATAATAAGCATGTCAAACGCCTTGCAGGATATGCCCGAACATATTGCTGATAAAGCTTTGGCAAAAAAAATAATGCATGGCAATATCATAACAAAAAAGGATTTAAGGCCGATACATACAGAGACATCAGAAGGCTTTATCAAAATCGTTGATACGAATAACAATCTTATTGCCGTATTAAAGGATACAAAAAAGAGGAACAGGCTGAGTTATTGTTGTGTATTCAACAATTAACTGGTGTCCATCCAGAAACGGCATCTTTTGGCCCTCGGCGGCGTTCTCGCTCGTTTTCAATCCTCGAAATAGCGCGCTATGCCTGTGGTTGAAAACTCGCTCGGGCCTTGCCGAAAACCAAAATCTACCATTTCTGGATGGACACTAAATAGAATTCCATCAGGTTGTCCTGAATATTTTATGAACAATAAAACACTAACCAGAACAATCCGGCGCGAAGTATTCGTTCAGGATAAAAGTGACTAAAGTGAACTAAAGTTTGAAGTGCCTAAAATTAATGTGTCGCTTTGCTCCATCTATTTATATAAAAATTGGCAGAATTCCACAACTTTAGGCATTTTAGATCACTTTAGATCACTTCACACTTTTTTGAAGTTATAAAATCTTTTGCCATAAAAAACACAAAATTTACAATTAAGTAATTAATTTATATTTTAACAAGAGGAGGCGAAAAAAAATTGGTTTTAACAACAAAAGACAAAAAGGAGCTGATCGAGCGGTTTAAGTTGCACGAAAACGATACCGGTTCTCCGGAAGTACAGGTCGGACTTCTGACATACCGCATTTCTTATCTTACAGACCACTTAAAGGTTCATAAAAAAGATCATCATTCCAGAAGGGGGTTGTTAATTTTAGTCGGCAGACGGCGCAGGCTCTTAAACTACGTAAAAAATAAAGATGTAAAACGATACAGGGCAATCATCGAAACCCTGGGATTGAGAAGATAGAGGACAAATTTTATATGATCTCTTTCCCAGGAGATATAATATAGCCCGAGTTATTACATGCCTGTATTGTTCGTATAAGCAAAAGCCAGCCTCATAGAACCGTACCTGCATGAGGGCTTAATTTTTAGTCCTGCCATCAGCAATTGAACTTGACCTTTTGCTATTTAATGATCAGCCCAAAAAGAATTATGGAATTTGGCATACAATTACAAATTTGAAGCTGCTTTACTTTTAGGAGACAGATATGGAAACTTTACTCAAAACTGAAATCGGTGGAAAAACACTGAGTATCGAAACCGGCAAAATCGCCAAACAGGCATCCGGTTCGGTTGTGGTTCAATATGGAGACACCATTGTACTTGTTGCAGTGGTATCTTCTCAAGAAGAACGCACCATAGATTTTTTGCCGCTTACCGTTGAATATCAGGAAAAGGGGTATGCGGCGGGCCGAATACCCGGGAATTATTTCAGGCGCGAAATCGGCAGGCCCAGCGAAAAGGAAACCCTGACCGCCCGCCTTATAGACCGTCCCATCAGGCCGCTTTTTCCCAAAGAATACCGATGTGAAACTCAAGTTATTGCAACCGTACTCTCCATGGACCAGGAAAATGATCCTGACATTCTGGCAATGATAGGGGCATCTGCTGCTCTTGAAATATCAGACATTCCATTTGCGGGGCCGATTGCATGTGTACGTGTCGGCCGGATAGACGGTCAATTAAAAATCAATCCTACTGTAGACGAATACGAAAATTTGGACATCAACATCATTGTTGCCGGTTCAAAAACTGGTGTTGTAATGGTAGAAGGCGGTGGCAATATTGTTAGTGAATCTGATATGCTTGAAGCAATTTTTTTCGGCCATAAAGCCATGCAACCGCTTTTGGATATGCAAGTGAAACTCAAGGAAGTCAACGGAGTGCCGAAACGGCCCTTTATACCGCCCGAGATGGATAATGAGCTGGTCCGAAAAGTTGAACCCCAGGCATCCCCGAGGATATACGAAGCCCTCATGATACCTGAAAAAATTAAACGAAGCGCTGCACTCAGGGCAATAAAATCAGATATTATTGAACAACTCGGGGAAGATTATGTGGATCGCAGAGGCGAAGTAAACACTATATTAAATGACATACTCAAAAAAATCAGCAGGGATGTTGTTCTTAAAGAGAGGCGTCGGATTGATAAAAGAAAATTTGATGAAGTAAGGCCGATTGCATGTGAGGTCGGCATATTGCCCAGACCCCACGGCAGTGCTCTTTTTACACGTGGAGAAACCCAGGTGATATGTGTGCTGACCCTTGGGTCGGGTCGGGATGAGCAGCGTGTGGAGACGCTACTCGGTGAAGAACAGAGGCCCTTTATGCTCCATTACAATTTTCCACCGTATTCGGTAGGAGAAGTCAGACGCATCGGTGGACCGAGCCGCAGAGATATCGGTCACGGAGGGCTGTCCACCAGATCCCTAGAAAAAACCCTGCCGGATAAGGAAGAATTTGACTATACCATCCGCCTTGTTTCAGAGGTCTTAGAGTCGAACGGATCTTCATCTATGGGGACCGTATGTTCGGGTACCCTGGCGCTAATGGACGGTGGCGTTCCAATCAAAGCTCCGGTTTCCGGTATTGCCATGGGGCTTGTAAAGGAAGGAGATGATGTGGTTATCCTGTCGGATATTCTTGGGGATGAAGACCATACCGGTGATATGGATTTTAAGGTTGCCGGCACAAAAGACGGCATAACCGCCCTCCAGATGGATATAAAAATTCATGAACTTTCCAAGGATATTATGGGAAAAGCCCTTGAACAGGCACGCGCGGGTCGGCTTCATATCCTTGACAGGATGTTAGAAGCTCTTAAGGAACCTCGTGACCAAATTTCTCCCTATGCACCGATAATAATTACGCTCAATATTAATCCTGACAAGATCCGTGAAGTCATCGGTCCCGGAGGGAAAATCATCAGAGCAATTCAAACTGAAACCGATACTAAACTTGAGATAGATGATCAGGGCGTGGTCAAAATTGCCGCTTTTTCCCAGGAAGAAGCGGACGCCGCCGTAAAGATGATCCAAGAAATTGTAGTGGAACCCGAAGTGGGAGAAATTTATGAGGGGACGGTTGTAAAAATCATGGATTTTGGTGCTTTTGTCCAGTTAATGCCCGGAACAGACGGTCTTGTTCACATCTCACAACTTGCCAATCGCCGGGTAAACAAAGTCTCTGATATTGTAAAGGAAGGAGATCGTATCAAAGTCAAAGTTCTTGAAATCAACAGAGACGGAAAAATCCGTCTGAGCCACAAAGCTACTCTGGAAGAAGAAAAATATGCCGGGAAAAATGGAGCACCCCGTAAATAAAACCACCCTCAAAAACGGCATCAGGATTGTCAGTAAAAAAATGCCCCATATTCATTCTGTATCAATGGGGGTATGGGTAAATGTCGGCGCACGGGATGAATCGTCATCCGAAAGCGGCCTTTCCCATTTTATTGAACATATGATTTTTAAGGGCACGGAAAAACGGACCGCTTTTCAGATTGCCAAGGAATTTGATTCCATCGGAGGCCAGACAAACGCTTTTACAAGTGCTGAAAATACGTGTTACCATGCAAAGGTCTTGGACACCCATCTGGAAACCATGGTCGACATTCTTTCTGATATATTTTTAAACTCCGTGTTTGATGAAAAAGAGGTTGAAAATGAACGGGCGGTTATTTTTCAGGAAATCGGCATGGTGGAAGACAGTCCGGATGAATACATTCATGTGCTTTCGGGAAGAAATTTCTGGGGGGATAATTCTCTGGGACGATCAGTTCTCGGCACTCGTGAAAACGTTGCAGGTTTTAATTCCCATACCATTAAAAGGTTTTTTCACAAGTTATATCAACCCGAGCGTATTGTCATTTCGGCTGCAGGCAACTTGGAGCACAACCGTCTGGTCGATCTTATCGGGCCGGTCTTTGAATTTATTCGCCCGGGCAACAGCTTCCCCGAGCGTATTACCCCCCAAGGCCGCTGCAGGGTTAACCTGCATCAGAGAAACTTGGAACAGGTTCATATCTGTCTGGGGACAAAAAGCGTTTCAATAACCGACCCGCGACGGTATGCGTATTCCCTGATGAACACTATCTTCGGCGGGAACATGAGTTCAAGGCTGTTTCAGGAAATACGCGAAAAAAGAGGCCTGGCTTACTCTGTTTATTCCTTTATCTCATCTTATGTGGACACCGGGATATTTGGGGCCTATGCAGGCGTCAATCCTAAAAACGTCCGCAAATCAACCAAACTGATTCTGAAAGAGATTTCCAGACTTAAACAAACGCGAGTTGATCCAAACGAACTGCATGATGCCAAGGAACACACAAAGGGGAGTCTCATGCTTGCATCAGAAAGCAACAACAACCAGATGGTACGGCTGGCACAGAACGAAACTCATTTTGGACGTTATATTCCTTTGGAAGAGATTGCAAATAATATCGAATCGGTTACCCAAGACGACATCCTTCATCTGGCTGAAAGCCTTTTTCAAAAAAGACGGTTTGCACTGACCCTATTAGGACCGGTTACCCATAAGGATGATTTTAACGATATTTTAACCTTCTGATTTATGAATATTTCTCCCTCCATCAAAGTTCATTGTTTAAGACCGGAATCGGACTCAGATATACCCCTGCCTCGCTACATGACACCCAATGCCGCCGGTATGGACATATGTGCGGCCATAGAAACAGATATTGTACTGGAAAAAGGTGCTGTTGCTTTGATACCCACCGGTTTTGCAGTTGCTATCCCCACAGGATTTGAAATCCAGATTCGTCCAAGGAGCGGATTGGCTGTAAATCACGGTATTGGGATTATTAATTCCCCGGGCACCATTGATGCCGATTATCGCGGAGAAGTAAAGATTGCGGTAATAAACCATGGAGAAAAGAATTATACATTTCATCGTGGCGACAGGATTGCCCAGATGGTCGTTAAAAAGGTTTATCAGGCCAAGTTAAAGGTTGTGGAACAACTCGATGAAACCGATCGCAATAGTGGCGGATTCGGGCATACAGGGCGTTAAGATGAAAAAATCTTGGTTTTCAGAGCAGTTGCAAGCTGGACTCGATTATAACCTCGAAATATGCATATTGGCAAGCGGAAGCAGGGGGAATGCCGTTTATGTTTCCGGCGGTTCCACCTCAATCCTTATCGATGCCGGCCTTTCAGGAATCGAGATTGAACGCCGCCTTAACTCAAAAGGGCTTCATCCTGAAGATCTTGACGCCATCCTTGTATCCCATGAGCATGCCGACCATATCCAGGGGGTGGGTGTTCTTTCTCGCCGTTTTAACCTGCCGGTTTTTATTAGTTCTAAAACAGAAAAAGCCGCCGTTTCACAGCTTGGAAATGTCCGGGTGATCAAGAACTTTGAATGCGGCTCACCCTTTATGATAAATGATCTTTCCATACATCCTTTTTCCATATCCCATGATGCAGAGGATCCGTCCGGCTTTACCGTAAATCAGAACGGAACAAAAATCGGGATTGCAACAGATCTCGGCATTGCAACATCCATGGTTAAAGAGCATCTTAAAGGGTGTTCTTTGTTGATTCTGGAAGCCAATCATGATGAGGACATGCTTATAAACGGCCCATATCCATGGCCCATAAAACAACGCATCAAGAGTAGAACCGGGCATCTGTCCAACGAGGCATCGAAAAACCTTTTGAAAGAAGTGCAACATGACCGATTAAAATATGTAATTCTGGCTCACCTCAGCGAAACAAACAATACTCCTCAAAAAGCCCTAAGTGAAGTCGGCCGGGCAATAACCCATTGCAATGCACAACTTGATGTTGCAACTCAGGATGAATGCGGGGCGCTGCTACGTCTTAAATAGTTTGGCACTATCCCGGTACCATCTCACGGATTAATTTTTAGGGTTCCAAGTCATTGAAGCTTTTTTTTAAGATTTTCGAGAATATTTTTATAAGACCTGATCTGTCTTAAATAGCGTTTGCCTTGCCTGCTATTCTTGTTGACTGTTAACAATCTCTTCTTCAGGGATTCAATTCGTTTTTCATAATTTCTTATTCGATGGGATAGTTGTCTTTCACGAATTCTTTCTCGGCCTGGTATTCTTGACCTTTTTAACTTTTTAAATACGAAAACTTCTGAAACAATAGCTCGATTCTTTCTTGAACCAGAATAGATTATTGCATAATTCATACCCTTTAAAAGCCTTGACAATGTTTCTTTAAGAGAAAGACCAGATATTCTAACTGTTATTTGTTTTTTTAAAGAATTTGGGAATCTAACATAAATACCTGTTTTATCCGCGACTTTTAAAAGCACATTTTTTAGATCAGCATCTTGTGCCGATATGGTTAGTAAATTATTTTTATAATCTATGCGAAGTTTTAGATTAGAACTCTGTGCATATATTAATGAGTTTACAGATGTGAAATAGATCAAAAAGATGAAAAGTTGTAGAAACTTGTATTTATTTGTACCTAATTTCATTAGTGAATTTAATAAAAGGTTAAAAATCATGAGATGTAACCGTCAATCAACGCTTTCTGATTGATTGAGTAAAGCTTGATCGCCGCATTTCGCGAGAGTAGGTAATTTATAAATCCGAATGTTTTTTATACCAAACGGCCATTTATTGAACATCGAGCTAAAAGTGGCAATGATGGGGTGGAGGCAATAATCAGTTATCCTGATCGAGATATTTTTTATACAATTTCAACAAGTTCGATATCAAAGGTTAAAGCTTGTCCAGCAAGTGGAGGGTTAGCGTCTATAGTGACCTGTTCTTGGCATATATCTGTTACTGTAGCTTGGACCGGATTACCTCTCTTTGAGCTGACTCGTATTTGAGTTCCAACAGTAAGGTCAATATTGTCCGGGATTGTGCTACGAGGAATCTGCCAGATAAGCTCAGGATGTTTTTCTCCAAATGCTTGGTTAGACTCCAATCGGACTGTCTTTTTTTCACCAGCCGCCATACCGAGAGTAATTTGCTGTAAGGCGGAAATGCGAATGCCCTCGCCAATTGTTAATTCCATCGGCACCTCCCCTTCAGTTGTTGCGAACTCGGTTCCGTCATCCAGCCTACCGGTTATGTGCACCTTTACTGTGTCTCCCTCTCGTGCCTTTCTCATATGGACTCCTTTAACAATTTTTTTATGGGGAGGCATATCCATCTCAGAAAAAACTCGTTTTTCTTTTTTAATACATTCTAATATAGATACATAGATCGTAAGTTGATTGTAAATAAGTAAAATTATGTATTTTAAGATCGATGATTTTGTATTTCGTGGGTCAACTTTGCTGCAGCCGCAAGTCCTAAAGTGTAAGGCTGTGGTATTCTACCGGGAATGCTTAACATATTCTCTGATTGGATTAGACGCCGGACATTCGTTCATATTCGATTATAATTGCAGTTCTTGTTCCCTCATGCTATTCAACGAATGATATCATTTGAAAATTCCTTAAAAATTATAGCGGTTATATGATGAAATCAAATATACCCATAGGAGTATGAACCTGTATATTTCACCAAGGTATATGGGATTTCGGCTATAGTCTTTAGCATATGATCTTTCTCAGGTGGAGGATTTGATGATGGCCAGAAAGCCAACCTATGAAGAATTAGAGAAAAAAGTCAAAAAATTAAAGAAAAGGGATGTAACCTATAATCAAGCGAAGCAAAGTGTAAAAAAATCCTTGGGGAAACAAGACGGGCTGAGTAAGGATAATTCTGAACCGGAAATGGCTGTTGAGGTGATCGAGCAAGACGATGTTAAGAAAAAAGCGGTTGAACAAGTATTGATAGCGGAACATATTTTCAGAAAAGCAATTGAGGATTCTATACCAGCGGGTATTGCCGGAATTGATTTGGAAGGTAACCAAATTTATGTCAACCAGGCATTCTGTAATATGGTCGGTTGGAGTGAAGCGGAATTGTTAAAATCAAAATATCCATTCGCTTACTGGCCACAAGGAGTCATCGATTCGTTTAAAGATGATTTCCATCTGGTTATGAGCGGCAATGTACCATTGGAAGGTATCGAATTGCCATTTCGACAAAAAAACGGCAAACAATTCTGGGGTCTGGTCAACAGTTCAGACTTGCATGACAGCGACGGCAAAATCATTGGGCAGTTGATCTCGGTTGCTGATATCAGCATACAAAAACGAGTGGAGAATGCCATGCGCGATTTGTCCTCAAGGCTTGTTGATGCCCAGGAATCCGAACGGAAACTTGTATCTCAGGAACTGCATGACAGCATTGGCGGAAAACTGACGGCGATTAAATACAGCCTTGAAAAAATGATATCCGAAATTGACCAAAGGTCGAGCGCTATGGGTCATCCTTTGGACGATTTACTTTCTATCGTTTACGACACGATAGAGGAAACGCAGCGAATTTACCGAAATTTACACCCTTCGATTTTAGATGATTTAGGACTTAAGGCTGCTATATGGAGTTTGTGTCGCGAATTTAAGGAAATTTATTCGTGGATCGATATTGAAAGCCATGTTAGAATCCAAGAGGATCAGGTTCAGGATTCCTTAAAAATTTTAGTCTACCGGATATTGCAGGAAGCCATGAATAATGTAGCCAAGCACAGCCATGCGGATAAAGTAAACATATCTTTAAAACAAATTGATCAGCTAATAGAGCTGATTGTTGAAGATAATGGCGTGGGATTTAATCTAAACGAAATTCAGGAAAAAGAAAGTTATGAGCGGAATTTTGGCCTCGATAACATTAAAGAGCGCACAGAATTGTTTGGCGGGACCTTAACGATTATATCCGCCCCCGAAAAAGGGACCGTTATACGGGCATTGTGGAAACTTGAATAAAGTTTGAACTATTTGGTAACGAGTCCTTTTTCGACGGAATAAGCCGCTAGTGCCGCTGCACTGTGCAAATTTAATTTATTCATAATGTTCGAACGGTGTTTGTCCACCGTTTTAGGGCTGATACAGAGGATATCACCAATTTCAACACTTGAATGAGCTTCGCCCACCAGTTTCAACACCTCTTTTTCACGTTGTGTCAAGGTTTCCCAGGACGTCTTTTTCTTTATTTTTTTTCGACCTTCAAGATATCCCTCCAAAACTTTACTGGAAATGGATGGGCTAATGTAACTTTTTCCGGAATAAATACTTTTAATTGCAGATAAAAGTTCGACGTGTGAATCCTTTTTTAAACAATATCCATCTACACCGGATTTAAATGCTTCCAGGATGTATTCTTCGGAACTGTGAAATGTCAATGCCAAGATTTTTGTTTTTGGATACTTATTTTTTATATCCTTGAGAGCGGATAGTCCGCTCATTTTCGGCATAGCAAGATCCAGCAAAACCAGATCGGGTTTGTGTTTTTCAACACATCGAATCGCCTCGATTCCATCTCCAGCCTCAGCAACTACCTCTAAATTTTTCTCAGAATCAAGAAGAGACCGAAGCCCTTGGCGAACCAGAGTTTGGTCTTCAACAACAATAATTTTTTTAACATTTACCATAGTGCTATTATTGGCCTTGAGATTTTGTGCCCCCTTTGCTTTAAGGGCAATCATCCATCTTACAAATTTTAGATAATCTGCAGTTAAATTGTAAAAAATAATCAAAAGTGTGAACTGAAATACATAATTTTCCCCATACACGATAAAAGTTAATTGAGTTAAGGTGGATTAAAAAAACAATGTCAAAAAAATAATTTTAGCTTACCATCCACACTACTTCTAATATAAGTGGTACCTATCGGGAACACCATGTTCAAAATATTGATTGTCGAGAATGATATCAAATTGCGCCAGAAAATAAAAGCGATTTTAGAATTAAAATTTCCTTTTGTGACAGTCACGGAAGCATCCAGCGCAGAGGAGACGTTAAAACAAATCAAGCAACACCAACCCGAATTTATCCTTATGGATATTCGCCTGGAAAAGCAAAACGGCTTGGAGCTGGTCAAAAAAATAAAATATGGATGCCCAAATTCTGTCATTACAATTAACAGCAATTGCGACTCTCCGGAATATCGGTCTGAAGCAGCGCAAATTGGTGCAAATTATTTTCTCTCCAAAACAACAAACACTATTCAAGACTTGTTTGAACTAGTGAAGTTGGTTCATTCCGGGGGAGCCTTGTAAATTTAAATCAAATTCATCAAGCTGTCTTTGGGCTAAGCAGTTTTGCTATTAAGGAGGACACGTTATGAATCAAAAGGTCAAAATTACCTCTAAGGCAAATAAAAAAGATACTCGTGCCCTAAAATCAAAACAATTTGATATTGTCGAAATTGACGTAAATGATCTTCCGTATGTATATCAATTTAAAATATGGCAGACGAACTCAAAATCAATGTTTATACTGGTAAAGGAACCTTCAAAGATATTAAACAGCTTAAAAAAGGACGACATTACTAATATGAAATACTACAGCTCTATTTCATCAGAATCAGCCATGTTGGATACAAAAATCGAATATATCACCAAAGATGAACATGGCCGGTTTAAAGGTCACTATTTGGTAGGATTAAAAATATTGAAAAACCATAGAAATATAAAGGTAATACCCTAGGATATGACCGACGCCAGCACCTGTTATTTCATCAAGGCCACCGGCGGGCCCATGGGTGACTGCGGTCCTACCGGACGTAAAATTATCGTTGATACTTATGGCGGTCATGGAAGCCACGGTGGCGGGTGCTTTTCCGGTAAAGATCCGTCCAAGTTTAACCGCAGCGGCATATACATGGCCCGGCACATTGCCAAAAACATCGTTGCCGCCAGCCTTGCCAAAAAATGTGAAATCCAGATCGCCTACTCCATCGGTGTAGCAGAACCTGTCTTTGTAATGTTGTATCTAATGTATCGCTGTGTAAACGAAATTATTGGCTATAAACTGGCGGTAAAAGACGGTGAAATCGGCAAATGTGCTGACTTTCTTTTTGAAGACCGGCCCTGGATTATTCGATATGTGGTGGGCGAAACCGACGGATTTCTTAACCGACAGAAGGTGCTTATCCCCTTGGTTGAATTGGAAAAACCGAATGGTTCGACTCAGCTCTTTCATATTAATCTAACCAAACAGCAAATTGAGGAAAGCCCGCCGCTTAGTGAAGACGAACCGGTTTCACGGCAATATGAAAGAATTTCTTATCTGTATTTTGGATGGCCTGCCTATTGGGCGGGAGACGAGTTGGAAAATACCGCTTCGATGCCTTCCGGGGTATTCCGAAAGCCGGAAAATGCTCAAGATCGTTTTGACAAAAAAAGCTCTCTACGTTCCGTAAAAGAGATAACAGGATATCATGTTAATGCCACTGACGGGAAAGCCTGCAGGGTAAATGATTTTGTTGTTGACGATAACATCTGGACAATCCGCTATCTGGTGGTTGACATGGAAAACCATGTGAAAGACAAAAAGGTGCTGTTGGCGCCGGATCGGGTTAAAACTTTGGATTGGCTAAATAAAATTGTAAATGTAGATTTGAGTGCCGATTGCGTTAAAAACTGCCCCGAATTCAATCCGGTGGACCCTTTCGGCCCTGATCTCGATTCGATGACATCCTGTTCTAATTGGACCAAGGAATACATCGAAAACATAGAAAGGGAGAATCTTCTGTTAAAACTGAGCATTAAAAAATATAAAAAACAACTCGAATATTACAAAGTTAAAATTAATAATATGATTAACAATTCAAAAAATTAGCATCACTTATAGAAAGGACAACACGTGACCTGGATGTATGCTCACGATATGGAGATGAAAAGTTTTCCGTTATATATATATATCGATTCCGAGTAAATTATTATTATAAACACAAAAACTATAACACAATGATTTTTAACAGATAAATATGAACAATCGGTTTATAAGGGGGAAAGATAATGAGCAAAATAGAATGTGCAAGATGTGATCAAGAAGTTGAAGAATCTAAAACTGAAATCATAGAATATGTCACCTACTGTGTAAATTGTGCCAAGCAGTTAAGACAGGAGGAAAAAGAAAAAAAACAAAAAGCAAAACAAGAAGAACATAATAAAATAAGAGAAAGGGAATATATTGAAAAAGAAATTAAAGCTATTACTAAAAAAGATACTAAGCATATCCTTGTAACCACCACAAATAATATCGAAGTTAAGAGAATCGGTGAATATATTAATGTCATATCCGTTCAGGAATACAAATATAATCCGTATATTGCCGAAGAAGATGGTCGAGATGAGAAAACAGTCGCTGAAAAAGACAATAGGGAATGTATGGAAAAAGCGCTCTTTAAAATAAAAAAACAAGCATATTTATTAGGAGCTGATGCTGTGATCGGTATAAGAATATACAGCAATTTCGATTATGATACCAAGGGAGGGAAGATATTTGCCATAATGACAAAAATAAATATATCTGGAACAGCTGTCAGATTGATTTAATAAAGTTCGAGTAAATAAGGTTGACAAGGATGTTGATAAAATGTGTAGTGAATTTAAAATGTTAAAACTTAAAATGCTGACAATGTTTTATAATAAATTAGAAGCAATAGCCTCAGCAAACAACAAGACGGTTAATGATATGGCTCTGGAAATGATACATGAAAAAATAAAAAGAACCGAAACTGAGCAGAAAAAAGAAATAGTTACTGATATGTTGAAAGACTCGGGTGGGAAAATAATCAAGTCTTAAGACAAAAATATAAAACATAAATCAACATTTTTAATATTTCAATGCGATTCCGGATTTTATGACTCCAATTTTCTACCAACGCACAAAAAGAATGAGCCTTTAAAATAAAACACTTATTAGATATTACAGATCTTATTTTATTTTTTTGAAGTTCTTTTTCCAACCTATATTTTTCCGTTTTTAAAGAATTCCCTTTGCTTTTAAAAATTCTTCTACCACCTCAGCTGTTCTTCTTTTTTTCCCATCCACCTCAACGTTCAAACGTTGCATCGTAGCATTGTCAATGAGTCCTCCGGAAAGTGATAGAACATCACCAAGTTTCGGATGGGTTTTCAGGATTTCTTCTCTGATGACAGGGGCAGCATGGTATGGAGGGAAAAATTTCCGGTCGTCTTTGAGCGGTTTTAAGTTATATGCTGCAATACGACCGTCAGTGGCAAAGGCGCATATCACATCCACTTCCTCTTTGGCCACGGCTTCGTACATGAGTGCAGGATCAAAATCCCGGACCTCACCAAATCGTAAACCATAGATCTGGCGGAGTCCCGGATAACCATCCGGCCTCTCCGCAAATTCTGCCGTGAAGCCCGCCCGTAGCTCTATAGCAGTATTTCCAAGATCAGAGATCCGGTTCCATTCGTTCTTCTTTGCATCTGCTTCACGGACCGTAATTGCGTATGTATTGTTAAATCCGAAAGGTTTCAGCCACTGTAGACCAAAGCGCTCATGGTAAGCTTTGGTGACGTGGCGCAGCGCTTCCTCGGGATCGGAAATCACCGGATGTTTTAGAATCACAGTCAATCCGGTCCCTGTGTACTCGGCATAAAGGTCGATCTCTCCATTGACAAGGGCGCCATGACAGATCATTGTACCGCCAAGATTAAAACGACGTTCCACAATTAAATCGGTCTTTGTCTCAATCAGCTGAGCCATCATCTCCCCGAGGATGAGCTGTTCGGTAAAGTTTTTGGTTGCAATCCTGATAATTCTGTTACCTGTTTTCAATTGTGTTGCTGATTTGGAAATCCATCCGGGTTTTGTGAAGTAGGTAATGATACTGATCAGAACTAAAGCAACGGGTAACATAAAGGCCAGCCGTCGCATCAACGACTGAACCGATCCTTTTTTATCCCTTTTTCTTTCCGGTCGAAGCCCCCACTCAAAAGCCCCGATGGAAAAGTCTACAAACAAGGCGAGCAATGCCGCAGGTACGGCACCAAGAAGAATGAGCTTTGTATTGGCCAACGCCAGACCCCGATTAATGAACTGGCCCAGTCCGCCGGCTCCGATGAACGCCGAAAGGGTGGCGATGCCCACCCCCACCACTGCCGCGGTTCGGATGCCGGCCACAATCACCGGCGCGGCCAAAGGTATTCTCACCATCATGAGTTGCTGGTATTCTTGCATACCGATTCCTTTGGCAGCTTCCATTACCTCAGCGGAGACTTCCTCTAGTCCTGTAAGGGTGTTTCTGGCAATCGGCAGCAACGCATAGAGGGTAAGGGCAATGAGGGCGGGTAGTACACCGATTTTTTTGAGCAGTGCCAGCAAAAAGACCAGCATGGCCAGGCTTGGTATGGTCTGAAGGATACCAATGACACCCATCAGTAGCCCTCGCAGATAGGTGGCTCGAAAAAGTAGAATACCAACAGGGATCCCGATGAACATGGCTCCCAGAGTAGAACATCCTGTCAGCATGAGGTGTTCCCCGGTTCGAAGCCAGAGTTCCGGCAATCGTTCGACGACATACGCAACCATAGCATCTAAGCTCATATGAAGTGCCCCATTATGTCAAGGTGCCCGGCCGTTTTATCCAGGGCAAACGCATTTGAATGCCAATAGATGGAGAACGCTCCGCGACGGCGTATATCTCTTTCTAACCGACTGAAACTTGTGCTTAAGCACCCGTAAGCCCTCGCCGCGCCGGAGTTATTAAGAACCATTCGTTGCTAAATGATCTCATTGATTTTTTGATTCATTACTTCATTCGGCTCGGGCTAACGCGTGCTAAAGCCCTTCAAACAGTCAGTCGGTTTCCAAGAGAAACACGCCGTCGCTACGCCGCACCGAAATTAAATGTGTTTACCCTGCCGTTTTATGGTAAATAAATCTTGTACGAATTGGGTTGCCGGCATGTCCAATATATCCTTTTTCGTTCCGATCTGTTCCAGATGGCCCTCATGCAGAATTGCAATGCGGTCACCAATGAGGAGCGCTTCATGAAGGTCATGGGTTACAAAGACGATCGTCTTTTTAAGCTGATTTTTCAAGGTTAATAATTGTTGCTGGAGTGCTTCACGGGTGAGGGCATCAAGAGCACCGAACGGCTCATCCATGAGTAAATAAGTAGGGTTTGCTGCAAGAGCGCGGGCAACGCCAACCCTTTGCTGCTGACCACCGGAGAGTTCATCGGGAAATCTTTGAGCAAAACTCTCGGCCGGGAGTCCGACAAGGTCTAATAGTTCCTGCATGCGCTCTCGCCTGGAAGGGATTGACCATCCCAGGAGCCGCGGAACAATTTCAACATTCTGTTCAATGGTCATATGGGGGAACAGACCGATTCCCTGAAAAACATAACCTATTTGACGACGCAAATCTACGGGGTTGTGATCCATGATATCCTTCCCACCGACTTCAATGATTCCTTTGGTAGGTTCGATCAGGCGATTGATCATTTTAAGGGTAGTGGTTTTACCGCATCCTGATGAGCCCAAAAGGACCAGAGTTTCACCCATGCCCACGCTTAAAGAAAGATCTTTGACCGCATAGGAACGGCCGGCGTCAAATGTTTTAAAAACACGCGTTAGTTTGATCATGGTTTCTTTGATGGTTTGATAGAAAGGCCGTCTGGGTATAAATATTAGAAAAAAGTCTTGAGAACATAATTTATATTGATTTATTGATTTGTCTGAAGTAATAAATTGTTGGAAGTAAAAAGTTTTTAACAGGAACAAAATAACATGTCAACTGACAGCAGCGGCAATCTAAATACTATAAACAAAATATTTCCGCCTGACCAGACCAAGCAGATCATCTTTTCGATCCGCAGGCTCATTCAGGCGAGCGAGCTCTATACCAAAGAATTAAACAAAAAATATCAGGTAAGCGCGGCACAGCTCAACTGCATTTTAACACTTTATGAGTATGGCCCTTTACCGCCATCCAAAATCGCCAATCATATGATGGTTAAGTCCAGCACAGTCACTGGAGTTGTCGACCGCTTGGAAAAGAAAGGTCTTGCGGAGCGGATGCGAAACTCTCCGGATCGCCGCGTGATTACCATCCAACTCACCGAAGCCGGAAAGAAGTTGGCCCAAAATGCCCCGCCTCCCATCCAGCAAAAGATCATTGATGGTTTGAAACAAACTGAAAACGCCAAAAAAGAACAGATTGTGCGTTCCCTAAACATGCTGACCGACATGCTTGACATCCAGGATCTGGAGGTCAAGTAGCACTACGGATTTTATCTTTTTCTCGATCGCTGAGAACCTCAGCAAACAGCCCCCGTCTGGATGTTTTCAAAAAAAGCCTTTACAAAAGATTTTTATTGCTGTAATAGTTTTTATTAAAATGATTTAAACTAAAATTTTTCTGTGTGAGATATTGAGACCTTTAAAAAATGTTCGAATTTGTTCAAATTCAAGTCGAAGATCCCTGACTTTGAGTGGGGGACACCGAAGATTTTAACCGCTGGAATACATTAAGTATTTCAAGGATTACAATCTGAGTCTGACTGAAAAATTGAGCAAAAGGGGATGTTTTTCAACGGTCTTATTTCTTTGCAGAAATAACTTTGCTGATACGAGGCGACTTTAAGATGGAAATCATACCGATCATAGAAAAAGATGAGTTGGCCAGGCTCTTGGGGGGCGACGAATTCGGCAACATTTCCCGTTCGACCCGCTTAAAAATAGAAAAACTGGAAACAATATTTGAAAAACTTGTCGAACCTTCTTTGTATCACCAGAACACGGGGATCGATTCAGTGGAAAAGGGGACCGTTCATCTTGAAGAAGGACCGGAATTCAAAAGTCCGAAACTTTCAAAAGTGTTAAAAGACTGTGACGATATTATATGTTATATCGCAACGTTAGGTGATGGTGTCGACGGCGAAATCAATCGGCTCATGGACAAAAAGCACATGGCAGAAGCGTACATCCTGGACGCCATGGCATCTGTGGCTGCCGATAATATGGTGGCAACGTTTCATCGGCGTATGAAGGATGAATATAAAAACCAGGGCAAACAGGTGACCCTATGTTTCAGTCCGGGGTATTGTGACTGGGCTATTACTGAACAGAAAAAACTTTTTAAATTATTAGACTCACAGGATGTTGATGTTCAACTGAACGATTCATGCCTTATGACTCCCCTCAAGTCTATTTCGGGTGTATTTGGAATACAGTCTGATTATGAAAACGGTAAGACGCCTTACGATCCTTGCTGGGACTGCAACAAGACGGATTGTCCGGCAAGAAGGGCTCCCAAGAGAGAAAGGAAAAAAACATGAAGATCCGAAGGGGACTCAACGGAGGCCATTATAAGCCGTTAAGCGACAAGGATGTCGAAAAAATACATCAAACAAGCCTTAAGATCTTTTCAGAAGTAGGCGTACAGGTGAATTTCCCGGAGGCGCTGGAGCTTTTTAAAAAAGCAGGAGCCAGCATCAATGATTCAACCAAAATAGCCAAATTCAACCCAAGGCTGGTTATGGAACTGATCAAACCGGCCCCTTCTGTTGTTCATCTTTGTGGCAGAGAAGACAGCGGCGAACTGGACTGCGAAATCGGCGGTAACAAGGTTTATATGGGAACAGGAGGTACCGCCCTTAATGTTCAAGATCCCGGGGAAAGAACCGCACGACGGTCCAAATTAGAAGACATCAAGAACATGGCACGGCTGGTGGATGCTCTGGACAATGTACATTTTTATATGCTCAATGTGTATCCCAATGATCTGCCGGTTGAAAGGGTGGATGTGAACCGGTTCGGTGCTGCCCTTAACAATACCCGCAAGCATGTAATGGGCGGGGTTTATACCCTGGAAGGGGTTAGAAATGTGATTAAGATGGCGGAACTTATCGCAGGTTCTCCGGAAAAACTCAGAAAGCGCCCGTTTATCTCCATGGTAACCTGTAATATCAGCCCGTTTATGCTTGATGAAAGCTATGGTCAGTTAGCCATAGAGGTTGCAAGGCAAGGTATACCCGTGGTTGTACCGGTAGAGCCCCTTTGCGGTGCGACTGCGCCTATTACACTGGCCGGCAATCTGGTCGTGCAAAACGTGGACACCCTTATCGGGGTTATGCTCACCCAATTGGTCAATCCGGGCACTCCGGTGTTATACGGATGCATATCTTCGATTACTGATCTTCGCGATATGAAATACCTGTCCGGCGCCATTGAAATGGGTCTGATGAATGCGGCTTCGGCTCAGATGGCAAATTTCTATAACCTCCCCTTATATTCCACCGCCGGCATGTCTGATGCCAAAATCAACGATTCACAGTCCGGTTATGAATCGGCATTGACCGGTTTGATGGTGGCTCTGGCCGGCGGTAACTTTATTCATGATGCCGCCGGGTTCCTGGAATTTTGTATGACGGCTTCATATGATAAGCTTGTAATAGATAACGAAATTATCGGTATGGTAATGCGTGCTGTCGAAGGAATCACGGTTGATGAAGAATCCCTGGCATTCGAAGTTTTAAAAAAAGCCGGGCCGGGGGGTCATTTTGTTTCAAACCGGCACACTCGAAAATTCATGCGCACCGAGCAGTACCAGCCCCAACTCAGCGACAGGAATAACAGGGAAATTTGGGAGACAAAAGGAGCAAAATCCCTCCGGGTTCGTGCTTCAGAGAAAGCAAGGGAAATTTTAGAACGACCTGAAACTCCGGTGCTTTCATCTGATATGCGCGATATCATCCGAAAAGAAATTCCCGGGCTGAAAGCCGGTATCATGTAATTAAACGCCTTCGGGAATTCAATAACTTATTCCAACTTAAGGTAACTTCTCAATAAGTTCTGGTGTTTAAATAGTGATATTGAGCCGCCAACTAATAATAAAATGTAAAATGTCTGGAACTCGAATATAAGTGATCCTAAAGAAAAAACAGATGCCAATTATTTAATATCAAGTGCTTAAACACAACATCATTTATATAAAAGATGAATGATCTTAACCGCTGTTTTTTCTTAAGGCTCACTAACATTCTCAAACAGCCAGACCTTTTACATTTTATCACCAGTTGGCCCCATAATTTATTGAGATATTACAACTTAAGTTTCCAATGCAGAAATGAGCAATTTTTTGCAAGGTCAAGGACAATTCTGCAGGATAGCGGAATTGGACGGCTGAATAGCCGCCCGTAAGGGCGAGGGGCATGGACGCCCCGAGTCAAATCAAGGAATTACGCGTCCCGCCCCGAGGCGGGAACAAGTAATTCCGCAGATTGACCCCAGAGAAATAGGCTCCGCATTTCACGGGGCAGGCGCAGAGATTGCGGAAAAGGGCCATTTCTGGACGGAAACGGAGGTATTCATATATGATCATCATCGGGGAAAAAATTAACGCAACCCTTTCTCCTGTAAAATCCATAATGTTGAATCGAGAGAAAGAAAACCTTATCGAGCTGGCAAAAAAACAGGCGGAATCCGGCGCAAACTTTATTGATGTAAATGTGGGTACCGGTGTGGGATCTCTTGAAGATGAAATTGAATCTATCCAATGGGCGGTTGAAAGTATTCAAGAACAAATCAAAACACCCCTTTGCATTGACAGTGCAGATCCAAAGGTGATGGAAACCGGGCTTAAAATTCTGAATAACAAACCTGCCATGATCAATTCTGCCAAAGCTGAGAAGTCTAACCTGGAAGCGGTAGTGCCCCTTGCCGCCGAACATGATTCTTTTCTAATTGCACTGGCAATGGATGAAAGCGGTATTCCAAAAACGGTGGAAGGAAGGCTCCGGTGTTGCGATACAATCCTCGGCGCCTGTGAAAAATATGGGGTTTCTATTCAAAATCTTTATATTGATCCTTTGGTCATGCCGATCAGTACGGATATAAATTCGGGAATGGTGACGCTAAAAACGTTAACCGCCATTAAAGAAAAATTTCCCGGTGCCAGAACCGTGACAGGACTTTCAAACGTATCCTACGGCTTACCCGAACGGGGCAGACTTAATGTTGCCTACCTGCACATGTGTATATCTGCGGGGCTCGATGCCGCCATTATCGATCCCCTGGATCAAACGCTGATGGCATCGGTAAAAACAGGAGAAGTATTGGCCGGGAAAGATCGACATTGCCGCCGGTACATGCGTGCTTTCCGAAAGTAAAGAATCTATAGGAGGATATAGTGATTGAATCATACAGACAAGGTGTATTGGTCAAACCTTATGAACGGTTGAATCGGGATCAGGTAAAATGGCTTGATCAAGCGTCATTAAACATGCTGTCCAACCCGGGTATCTGGTGTTATAACGAGCGGGCGGCCAAGCTTTTCAAAGACCATGGCGCCCAAGTCCGGGAAGAAAGCGATTCGAACGCGAAATGGTGGCGGGTAAGTTTTCCGGGCGGACTCATCAAAGAAGCCGTTGCAAAGGCACCTTCCCGGCTTGTTTTAGGCGCAAGAAAACCGGAAAATCGCCTGTTTATCGATGCTGAAATTCCAAGGGCTTATTTTGGATCAGGATCTGAAGCAAATATCTGGCTCGATGCGGAAATGGAGGTTTTTGTCAGTGAAAAAAACAACTCTGTCAAAGTAAAAGTGCCCCGATACACAGAGCGTCGTGGCAGCACTGCCTTGTTAAGTCGTGCTGCAAAGCTCTGCGAAAGATTGGAGCATCTCGATTTTTTCATCCGGCCATTAAACATACAGGATCCCGAGATCACATCAGATAACCATGATGTGAACAAATTTTTTGCCAGCCTCAATAACATCACCAAACATGTCCAGGCCGGTTTGACCAGCCTGGCGCGTTTCGAAGATGTTGTAACCATGGCCGAGATTATTGCAGGAGGTAAAAAGGCCTTAAGAGACAATCCGATTATTTCCTTTATTGCATGCGTATTTAAAAGTCCGCTTCAAATCGTGGATGACACGGCAGAAAAGGTATTTGCTATTGTTGAAGCAGGGCTTCCGTTGGTTATTTCTTCTTCACCTCAGGGAGGATCATCGGCTCCTATCCAGGAAGCAGGCATGGTTGCACAGATTAATGCCGAAATTCTGGCCGGCATTACGCTGACGCAACTGATCAAAGAAGGGGCGCCGGTCCTATATGGCAGCGTTCCGGTCAGAGCACGTCTGGATGATCTTCATGACCTTTACGGCTGCCCGGAATTCAATCAGTATAATATCGACTGCGTTCAATTAGCCCGCTACTATAAGATACCGTGCTATTCAACCGCCGGTGTGGGCGATGCCCATGTGCCGGGAATGCAGGCCATGTTTGAGAAACTGTTTACCCATCTTTATATGGCAATGAGCGGAGCACACTATATCCATTACGCGTTCGGGCTTTTGGATCGGACCAATTGTTTTTGCCCGCTTCAGGCTGTTCTCGACAATGAACAGATTGGAAAAATCAAGCATTGTCTTAGAGAGCCCAAGATCAGTCCAACAGAGATTGATGACACGCTCAATATGGTAAAAAAAGTCATGGCCTCAAGCCATCGACTTTTTGCCCGTCATGCTCGCAAGGCCATGCACAGCGGGGATGTCTCCAATCCATATCAGTTTGAAACCAAGGACATGGAAGACAAAGTCATCGAAAATGCGCTCGAGTACATGGCTCGACTGGAAAGCGAACCGGCGCCTCACCTGGACTCAGATGTGGTGGAACACATATATGATAAGGTTCCGGGCCTTCTGCCGGGCTTAAAATCAAATTAATACCAATTTGCAATAACAACAACCAAGAGTGGAGGAGTGGGTGATGAATCCAAGTGAACTTATAGAGAAAATCGCATTTAATGTCATTCAGGGAAGAGTGGAAGCTGAAGACGAAGGCTTTGATCCGGGACTGGAAGGTCAGCCGGGAGTCACTGAGCTGGTGAATGAGGCATTGAATCAACATATAGATCCAAAGAAGATATTGATAGAATCATTAACGGAATCCATGGAAATAGTGGGGGAAAAATTTGAGCAAAATGAGTATCTGATCCCGGACATGCTGGCTTCTGCCGAATGTGTGGGTGTGGCCACGGATTTGCTGGCGCCTTATCTTATTAAAGCGGGTGTGGAGAGCAAGGGCAAATTTGTAATTGCCACGGTGAAGGGCGACCTTCACGACATCGGGAAAAACATTGTTGCCATTATGTTAAAAGGCGCAGGCTACGAAATCATCGATCTAAAATCTGATGTGAGTACGGATCGCATCGTGGATGCGGTTAAAGAGAGTGAGGCTCCGTTTTTAGGGCTTTCGGCGCTTTTAACCACAACCATGCGCAATATGGAAGATGTGATCCGGGAACTGGAAAAACAAGGACTTCGAAATAAGGTTAAGGTTCTTATTGGCGGCGCCCCGACCTCCAAGGAATTTGCGGCACAAATCGGGGCGGATGCTTATTGCAAAGATGCGTTTCAGGCCCTTGAGGTCGTTAAAAGTTTTGAATAGGAGTAATTATGAAACAAAAGGGAGAAAAAAAGGCGTATACACAGGCACACAGCACGGGAAAATATGAAAAAGCAAGCGGACTGACCGGAAAATATGACAATGTTCGAAGGTTTTGGGAAGATCAGAACACCGCTATTTTTCTGCGCCCTGCACTGAACAATTTGGTGGAACGGAAAAAAAGAAACCTCGAAAGAATACGTATTCTTGACCTGGGTTGCGGCAGCGCCGACGGATACGACCTGTTAATGAATGTAACAACCAAAGATCCCGGTCTTTTCGAATTCATTACCGCTGCCATTACACAGGACATGCTTCAAGAATATGCGGGTGTCGATATTAACCCCGATCTTCTTCAACAGGCCGAAGAATATATCGGCCAGCTTCCCAAAACACGGTTTATTCAAGCGGACCTTTCAAACGGCCTGACGCCTGAGATAACCGAAAGTCCTCCTTTTGATGTATATTTTACCTCCTACGGTACCTTCTCACACTTTTATGATCATCAGTCTGTGAAAATTATCGCCGATATTTGCAGGCATGCACCGGAGCGGGCGATTTTTATGGGAGACTGGCTGGGTCGTTATACCTGTGAATGGCAGGATCTGTGGCATCATCCCGCTGACGAAGAATATTTCATGGATTATCGAATTTCCTATATTTATCCTGAAGAAGAACGGGATCAAATGGAGATTTCATCCTTTCCGTTACGTCTGATAACAAAAGATGAAATTATGAAAATTATTAACCAGGCGTCACAGGAATCAGGGATTGCGATTGAGCCGATCAAATTTTTTGATCGTTCCATATACATCGGTCGCCACATGGATACCAGGGACTACAACGCTAATTGCCCAAAGTTGCGGTTTCCGGTGAATTCACTCTTTGAGGGATATGTTCGTACAGATCTTGAAAGCCTTTTGGTCGACTATGTGCCCCGGCCGGGGTTTGATCATCTGAACAATTTTTTTGAAATGTTTTTCATGTGCTGCAACACCTTGGTAAACCATACGATTTCACTGCTCAGCAATTATGATACAGAAGATGAAAAACTAAATGATGTTCCGAAAATTATGCCCTATTATCCGGACTCTCTTAAAGAAGCCATGGAAGCCATGCGCAGAGTCATTGAAGGGGTTGGATGGGTGCCCTGGGGCGATGTTCGGGCCAATGTCATAGAGCCTCACCTGGGCTTCTCTCTTCGCAAGCTCGAAACGGATCTTCAGCCCGGCACAGGATTTGGACACGGAATAGTGGGAATCTTCGAAATACGCAAATAATGCAAAAGGAAGGCTAAACTCATATACGCCTTTGTCGTCGCTATTAAAAATATAACCTTTGGAGAATACTATGAGCAAAGAGCAGTTCTTTTTTACATCCGAATCCGTGACAGAAGGGCATCCCGATAAAGTCGCCGATGCCATATCGGATTCAATTTTAGATGCAATGATTGCAGAGGATAAAAACAGCAGGGTTGCCTGTGAGACCCTGGTAACAACCGGTTTGGTCTTGGTCGCCGGTGAAATCACAACCGACTGTTATGTCGATATTCCTGAACTGGTTCGAGAAACCATACGAGATATCGGTTACCATTCATCTCAAATGGGATTTGACTGGCAAACCTGCTCGGTTATTACAAGTATTGACCAACAATCAGCAGATATCGCTCAGGGAGTCAATGTTGACGAGGGACTTTTCAAGGAGCAGGGGGCGGGTGATCAAGGTTTGATGTTTGGCTATGCCTGTGATGAAACCCCGGAACTCATGCCAATGTCTATTATATTTGCCCACAAATTAACCCGCCGTCTGGCAACGGTTCGAAAGAACGGTGCTCTGGATTTCCTGAGACCTGATGGTAAATCCCAGGTAACCATCGAATACGAGAACGGAACTCCGAAACGGATTGATACGATAATCGTCTCTGCCCAGCACAAACCGGAAGTTTCGTATGAGGACCTAAAAGAAGCGGTGATTGAGGAAGTGGTCAAAAAAATTATCCCACAGGATATGGTGGATGGAGATACCAGATATTTAATTAATCCAACCGGTCGGTTTGTGATCGGCGGCCCCATGGGAGATTGTGGTCTTACCGGACGGAAAATTATTGTCGACACCTATGGTGGTCAGGGCCGTCACGGTGGGGGGTGCTTTTCCGGAAAGGATCCTTCAAAGGTAGATCGCAGCGCTTCGTATATGGCGAGACATGTAGCCAAAAATATCGTGTCTGCCGGTCTTGCTAAAAAATGCGAAGTACAAATCGCCTATGCCATTGGTGTTGCAGAACCTGTATCTGTGATGGTCAACCTTATAGGAACCGGCGTGGTTCCTGAGCATAAAGTGAGAAAAAGCATCTTGGAAACCTTCGATTTACGGCCCGCCGCCATCATTAAATATCTTGATCTGCTACGGCCAATATATCGCAAAACTTCGGTCTACGGGCACTTCGGCCGCAGTGAACCCGAATTCACCTGGGAAAAAACCTATATGGCGGAAACGCTAAGAGAGAAGACGAGGTTGTAATTCTATTAGTGCTTAATCCATCTATTTTATTAAGGAGATTGGGTTTAAAATGAGTGGTTTTGCTGTCGTTTACGATCAACCAAATACTCTGGTTCTGGAAGAAATGTTTAAAAGGATTGGTCATCGAGGTCCATATTTGTCAGGGAAATTTGAGGGCCAACGGATCTTAATGGCCCAGAACTATCTGAGAGCCGACTGTCCTGAGGCGCATCCGGAAAACGATCCATTGCCTGTCACCAATCCAGGGGGTAAAAACAGTTCCATCTGTTACGACGGCCAAATGGGCAACTCCAAAGATCTATGCAATACTCATGGGATCCCGAACGGTGCTTTCAAAGAAGAGCGGCTGATTCTACACCTATTCAAAAAGTATGATCATAAGATGTTCCAGCATTTGGATGATGCTATCTTTGCATTCGTGATTTCCGATGGAGAATACCTATTTGCAGCCAGAGATCTTTTAGGCATCAAAACCCTTTTTTATGGAAGAAAGAATGGGGCGCTTTATCTGTCTTCCGAACTTAAAAGTCTGATAGGAATCACCGACGATGTATATGAATTTCCGCCGGGACATTACATGGACAGCACGGGCACGCTATTCCGGTTTGCCGAACTTCCGAAAAGTCAGCCTGAAATCTTACATAGCGATCCCAACGAGATGGCGGAAACCATCAGAGACATTATCCGGCGCAGTTTCCAAAACCGTGTGAACTTTGAAGCGCCCACAGGAAGCCTTCTCAGTGGCGGAATAGACAGCAGTGTTATTGCCTGGCTGGCCGGTAATGCCTACAGGGAAAAATTTGGAAAGGATGAGCGCTTGAAGACATTTGCCCTGGGTGTAGGAGAAAGCGAAGACATTACATGCGCCCGTTTAATGGCCGACTATATCCGCTCCAACCACCATGAATTGATTGTAAACCTTGATCAAATTCTGGCGGTACTGCCCCAAGTAATTTGGAGCCTGGAATCCTTTGATCCTTCTTTGGTGAGAAGCTCTGTGTCGAATTATCTCATCTCTAAATATGCAAGAGAACAAGGAATAGAGGTCCTGCTTTCCGGAGAAGGCGGTGATGAAGTCTTTTGCGGGTATTTATATCTTAAAGACTTTCCAGCTGAAGAATTATTCGCACAACAAATGAAATGTATCGGCTTTTTACATAATAATGCGTCATTACGCCTTGACCGAATGAATCTATGCAATTCCGTCCGGGTTGTTACCCCCTTGATATCCGGAGAACTGCTCAAATATGCCATGGGCATTCCTGCTGAATATAAGCAAAGACCGGAAGGAAATCAAAAAATCGAAAAATGGATTTTCAGAAAGGCTTATGAAAACGTACTGCCCAAAGAGATTGTATGGCGGCTCAAACAGGAATTTTCTCAAGGATCCGGGTCTGCTGATGTGCTTCCCAAATATTTTGATGAGACGGTTAAAGATGAAGAGTTAAAAGAAGCTCAGGGCAGTTATCCGATGGTCCGGAGCAAAGAGGAGCTGTATTATTTTAAAATCTTCATAGAACATTTTGGCAGAGGACGAGCAGTAGAAACGGTTGGCCAGTGGATTCGATTATAAAATCTGCTGCTCAGAAAACCTTTATTCTATCGATTTTCGATACTCCATTACTCAGCGCACAATCAACTATACATTTTTTCCTTACGGCTATTTCAGCCGCTTTACTGAGGCAGGTATTTTTTTGTATTCTTTTACGTCCAACAAAAGTTGATAAACAAATGAAAGATTATGAACCTGTTTGATTTAGCAATCATAGCGATTTTATGCTTTTGTCTGATAAGAGGTGTTTTCATAGGAATCATCAGGGGATTGTTTTCAATCACAGGGGTATTGGTCGGCTTCTTTGGAGCTTCAGCATTTTACATGGAAGTTTCAAAATCCTTATTATATTGGATGCCGGATGCTTCGCATGTCAATCTATTGAGTTTTCTCAGTATTTTTTTTGGATTCTTTTTTACGATCAGTATACTGGGAATGATTGTCAATGGCTTACTTAAAATCGATTTTTTGAGTTGGGTAAAACGCACGTTAGGTGCTGTCATCGGCATCATCAAAGGGGTATTGTTTGTTTCTGTTTTGTTGCTCACTTTCACCGCGTTTCTCCCTAAGGGCACACCTATTATTAAAAACTCCCTATTTTCTTCCTATTTTACCTTGGTGTCCGAGAAGATGGCCAGGATTGTTTCCAAAGATATGAGACATAAGTATGTAGCAAAAATAGGAGAGTATAAAAAATCCTGGAAAAATTAAAAATAAAGCCCCATCCTTTTGGGTGTATGAAAGAGGACAAAATGAAATTGGGAAGTGAATACAGACTGCGTACAATTAGTCAAAATACAACACTTAATGTTGGCGAATTGATCGACGACTGCCTGAATTTTTTACACACATTAGTACTTGGCCAAGATGCCGCAAAAAAGTTAGCAAAAACGGAACATAAATTGCGTGAAATTGAAAAGATAAAAGACAACGATAAGATATATAAGTGCCAAAAAGAGATACTTTTCCAGGATATTTTCGATATTCTGGAAGATATTGCACCGGAGGGATGTTATTTTGGCACCCATCCTGGAGATTTCGGGCTCATCGGTTTTTGGGACAAAGACTTATTTTCTGTTACACACTAAAAAATTCAAATCAGCTTGGCAGATAAAAAGGAAATAGTAAGGAATGTTAAATGTTAAATAATCCTGACGCACCCAAAAATCTTGAGGAAGCCTTTAAAAGATTAATGGATTTAATTCCGGTTCCTTATCGGCACGAAAAAAATATTCAAAAAACTATATTGACATATCTGAAAGCTGAAGGCGAAGAGTTTGTACGCAATGGTATAGAACGTACGCGGAAACTTTTTACAGAAAAATATCAAAAGAAGTTTCCTAAAAATCGAGATAAAAGCTAAATGCCTCAAGATGGTAAAAATCAAGTGAGGAGGCACTGTGATTTTTGGCGAGTTGTTGGTTGCTTTAACCGTTACGGTTCTTTTAAGTGCATTGCTTATGTCTACATTTTTAAAAGGTGAGCAGCGAACCCGTTTGATATGGATTTTCTTAATTATTTTTCTGACGACGTGGGCCGGTGGTATTTGGGTAAGGCCTTTTGGACCGTCTTTTCGAGGAATTTATTGGCTGCCGTTTCTTTGGATTGGAATAATTATCGTGCTCATACTTGCTGTATCTTATCCAAGGCGTATCCCAAAGAGCAGGTGGGAGACTTTAGAAATGCTGCAACGGATTGAAAAGCAAAAAAAACTGAATCAACTGACTTATATCACCTTAACGCTTTTGTTTTGGCTGCTTTTGTTCTTACTCTCATTAGCGATTATTGTCCGCTATTTCAAAATGTAAGACAGATCTGTTCAATTCTGGATTCGCATAGCCCGGCTTATGGAACGCCGAATCATAAAAAGTGATCTTCGACTCCGCATTGAACACTTGTTTAAAGAAGCGGGTATTGTTATTGCGTTTCCTCAGCGTGACGTCCATCTGGATAGCCAAAAGCCGATTGAAGTTCGTATGCTGAATTCGAAAAATGATGGAGGAATATATGACTAAAAATAGATATGTTTTCATGATAACTAAAAATGCATTCATCATAACGATACTTTTTATCAGTTGTGCAAATCTTGCCTGTGCCGGTGAACGCCTCACCGTTACAGTCCCCAAGGCAAATATCCGTTCAGGACCTGGAACTCACTATGATATCATTTGGCAGGTATACAAATATTATCCGATTAGGGTTATTAAAAAGACAGGATCATGGTATCGGTTTGTTGATTTTGAGGGGGATAAAGGGTGGATATATAGATCTCTTGTTCGTAAAATCTCATCGGTTATTACGACTAAAGAAAAATGCAATATTCGTTCGGGCCCCGGCACCAAATATAGAGTCGTATTTACGACTGAAAAAGGCGTCGCGTTTAAAGTTATAAATCGAAAAGGTGGCTGGATACATGTCCGCCATTCGGATGGAGATAAAGGATGGATATATAAATCTTTGGTCTGGTAACTTAGGCCAATCATGCAGTATCCAAATATCCTTTTCCAAAGGAAGCCAATGCCATAAGAGGTCGGGGTTTTTTCGATCCAGTGTTTTTATAAAAAAAACTCGACTACTGATCTTAATCGCCTACTCCATCGGTGTAATAGAACCTGTCTCTGTAATGTTGTATCTAATGAGAACAAAAATAATCTCCAAGGATCGAATTACCGAATACATTCATCATACCAACAAAATGTTTATTACATAATTGACCACCTAAAATTACTTACCGAAAATAATATATATACAAAATTTAGATTATATATTTTTTTGAAAGAGTTTTTAAAATAGACTATTAACAACATAACAATTATCTTACTGCCGTTGACCGTATTCCCCCGGATATTGATAAGGCAGAAAGGAAACTAAGAAATGTATCATTGTATCAACGAAATTATAGGCTATAAACTGATGGCAAAGAATGGAGAATTAGGTAATTGTGACGACTTTCTTTTTAAGGATCGTCCCTGGATTATTCGATACATGGTGGCCGACACCGGCGGCTTTTTAAACCGGCACAAGGTTCTCATACCTTTGGTCGAATTCGAAAAACCGGACCGGCCGACCCAGCTTTTTCATGTTGATTTAACCAAAGAGCAAATCGAAGAAAGCCCGCCGCTCAGTGAAGACGAACCGGTCTCACGTCAGTATGAAAGAATTTCTTGTCTATACTTTGGATGGCCGGCTCATTGGGCGGGAGACGATCTGGAAAATACCATTTCAACGCCTTCAGGGGTGTTTCGAAAACCGGAACATGTTCAAAATAATGGTGAAAAGCAAAGTTCGCTCCGTTCAGTAAAGGAAGTAACAGGGTATCACGTTGAGGCCACAAGGGGAAAGGCAGGCAAAGTTGTTGATTTTATTGTTGATGATGACATCTGGGCCATCCGTTACCTAGTGGTTGACATCCAAAACGGTGTAAAAGAAAAAAAGGTGCTTTTGGCACCGGATTGGGTTAACACGGTAGACTGGTTGAATCGTGTCGTCAATGTAGATCTGAATGTTGATGGTATTGAAAACTGTCCCGAATTTAACCCCGAGGAACCTTTTGGTGCGGATCTCCACTCCATGCCATCTTGGTCTGATTGGACCAAGGAATACATTCGTAATATAGAAAGGGAGAATCTACTGCTGAAGCTGTGTGTTAAGAAATATAAAAAACAACTCGAATATTACAAACTAAAAATAACTACGATGAATGACTCCAAAAAATAGTATCGATATCATCTAAAAATTGGCGATAAAAAACATGTTGCTTCAAGTTTAGATGTGGATTCCAGGTGAATCATTATTTTAAGCTGATAAATCTTTAGAGGGAGAAAGAAGATGGCCAATATAAAATGCGCAAGATGTGATCAAAAAGTTGAAAAAATAAAAAGCGAAACCATAGAGCTTGTCACTTACTGTGAGAGTTGCGCCAAACAGGTGAAGCAAAAGAAAAAAGAAAAAAAACATAAAGCAAAACTAGAGGAACACAGAAAAATAAAGCAAAGAGAATATATTGAAAAAGAATTGGAAGTGATTACCGAAGATGATACCAGACACATTATCGTAACGACAACCGACACTGTCGAAGTAAAAAGGATCGGTGAGTATATCGGCGTCATCTCCGCCCAGGAATATAAATATAACACAGACATTCCCGAAGACGACCGTGCAGGTGAAAAAGAAATCGCCGAAAAAGACAACAGGGGGTGTGTGGAACGGGCACTTTTTAAGCTAAAAAAACAAGCGTATTTATTAGGGGCGGACGCCATAATAGGCACGCGATTGTATAGCAATTTCGACTACGATACCGAAGGCGGTCAGGTTGTTGCTATTATGACTAAAATCAATTTAACCGGAACAGCCGTCAGGCTGTTCCAATGATATTTGATTAAATACAGGACTAAAGGTGCTGAAAAAAATGCCTGATAAATTTAAAAAATTAACTCTAAAAGTACCTATAAAAGATTACCAAAAATTGAAATTGATAGCTGGAACAAATAACAGGACGGTCGCCGACACCGCATTGGAAATGATTTGCAAAAATATCAACAAAGCTGAGGTAAATCAGAGAAAAAATGTGGTTTCAGATATGTTAGAGAACCTTGGTGGAGAGCTGATTAAGGCTAAATGACAAATATATAGAACAAGTTAATTACTGAATCTTACCTGAAAATTAATGAGAATTTTCAAGTTACTTAAAACTATTTTTGGAATGTGACTTCTATTGATTCTGCAGTAGAACTTAGTATTTTTCAATGCAAAAATGCCCCCCAATACTTCGACAATCAAATCAAAATTCTCTATACCTACTATAATATACCATGTTCTTGAGATAATCAAGATGCCTTATTCTTACATATAGAGCACTTAAGACATACAGGTTTGTCAATCTTAAACTACATAATTCCGTGTATTTATAATTTCTTACAATTGGTTACACTATACAACAAACGATCCATTAGAAAGGAGTGTCATTCGGAATGCAGAAAGAACGCAAGCATGAAATGGGGCCGGGAGGATTCTGTATATGTACCAAATGCGGAGAGGGGACAATGCACCAGAAGGGTATTCCTTGTATTGAGGCAAGATGTCCGAAATGTGGTGCAAAAATGGTCAGAGAGGGTTCCGAACATCACCGGCTTATACAAGAAAAGAAAAATTCTGTCTTATAATAAAACGGAGCCATACTCTAATTCTAACTGTGAGCAAAACCACAGAAAATATGAAATACGACTACAATCACAAAATAAAGGATGTTGTGCTTGTTACGGATGACAAAGAACGAATTAAATCAAAAATGACGAGTTTTATTCTTAAGTTATTGCGCACCAATGGACTCAATCCCATTGCAACCAAACATTTTGATGGTGACCAAGTACGAGAAAACAAGGAGTTCTATTTCCATAGAGACAGAGAAATCTTTAAGAAAAGTTTCGAATACTTAACCGAACCTGTCTCTATTAAAACCCTTCTAAACTTCAGCAGGCAAAATCCTGAACTCCAAGAAGCTTTAAAACAAGACCCATTATCCCTTATGGAAATACTATGGCAAGAGTATCAAAAAAGATTTCATCAACCGGACCGCTTGCATGAAATCGTGGAGCACTATGAAGTTGGTCAAAAATTTGCCGCAAAATTTCCTGATGCACATGTTTTAACTGTTTTGTTTTTTCACAAGGTAATTTCTCCCAAATTGCAAAGCAATGGAATATTAAATTACCATTCTGTTGGAAGGGGGTTCTATGGATATGGCTCATGCAAGCCGATTGAACCGGAAATCGGGTCCCCCGGAAGGGCAAAGATCTTGATATCTGCCAACGCAGTATCGAATTGAGCTTTCGAAAAGAAAAAAGCATTTGCCCGGCGGGTATTCTTTCATGAATATTGGGGTCATGCCATCAATGGACTTGACGACCATTTTAATATACCGATGAACTGGTGTGTAATGTCGGTTCCGCCATCTCTGAATGCCTTTGTTAAAAAAGCGCAGAATGATAGGAAACCGGTTTTTTGTAAAAAATGTTTAGAAAAAATGGACTATTTACCGGAAATTTCCACATAAATGATAATATGCACATGATGGATAAGGGATTTAATAATCATAAAACGATTACACCGAAAAAGGGCCGGATATTTATGCTCGTTTTTCTGTCCACACTTGTTTTTTTAATATGTTCGGCACGTTCCAAAGAAATTAAGGATAATAACATAGATTTAGCTATTCATACTCAGCTAAGAAACGATAAAATTGTACCCGTAGATATGATTGATGTGATAACCGAAGAAGGTATTGTTACAATGACAGGAACGGTCAACAATTTATTGTCCCGTCAACATGCGGCCAAGATTGCTCGAACCGTTAGAGGTGTAAGGTCTGTAATTAATAGAATTAAAGTGCGATCCTTTGAGCGCACAGACGAACAAATTCGTTTGGATGTTGAAAAGGCCTTGAAGGACGATCCTGTTGCGGACATATATAATCTATCCGTAACTGTTCAAAATGGGGTTGTAAAGTTAAACGGCCGCTTAGACTCGTGGATTGAAGAAGAGTTGTGTCTGCAGATCGCCAAAGGAGTGAAAGGGGTCAGAAAAGCCATTCCAAATTTTAAGGTGCTCATGAAGGCCCGGCGATCAGACAGGGAAATTGTGTCTGAAATTAAGCGCAGGCTGGCATGGGATGTGTGGGTTGATGAAGACATGATCAGTGTGAAGGTAAGGAAAGGCGATGTTTTTTTGAGCGGAATGATAGGTAGTTTAGATGAGAAAATAAAGGCTTATCGAGATGCTTGGATTGCGGGTGTTCAATCCGTCACGGACGATGACTTATTCGTGGATGGGTCAAAACATAATAATATGCGCCGCCGGATAGCATATACCCTAATATCGGATGAAAAAATAAGAAATGCGATAAAAGATGCTTTTTCCTACGACCCCAGAGTTTCACCGTTTAATTTGAATGTTTCTGTAAACATCGGTTCGGTTACGCTTACAGGCTATGTGCAAAACTTGAAAGCCAAGCGTGCCGCTGAGCAGGATGCAAAAAACACCGTCGGCGTTTGGCACGTCAAAAATCACTTAAAAGTGAGACCAGACATTAGACCAAATAAAAATCCTATGTCCTCTGTTGATACTAAAACCCTAAAACTTTCCGCCCTTTATAAGCAGGGAATGAGCAATGAAAATTCAACATTTAGAAAGTATTTTTGAAAGAGATAAACCATGCTTTGCACAGAGAAAGAAGTCAAAATAGTTATTGTAAATTTTATATCTAATAATCCAGGTATTGAAGGTTCCAAGATTTATGTCAGCTTCGATACCGGCACTGTTACACTTAAAGGTTTTGTTAGAAAATACCGGCAGCGAAATAAAATCGAGAATTTGGTCTTAGAACTTCCAGAGGTGCTGGACGTCAAAAATGAATTGATCGTCATTCCCAGTGAAAAGATTGACGACGAAATCATTGCCCAGAAAATCATTGACGAACTCAGAGAGCATTATCATCTCGAAATCAGCAACTTTCTGATTGAGGTTTCTAACGGAGTGATAACGCTTGCCGGCACGGCCCCTGATTTAGCTTCAAAAGTTTATGTTTACGTTGCTGCGGCTCAGGCTTCCGGTGTGCTGAACGTCGTTAATAACATTAATGTCAGTTCGAGGTAGACGTAAATAGAAAAATCAAAAAACGGAAAATTTTCAGGCTTTTTTAAAAATGTTGATGCATTGTTAATTCATAAGGGGGTACCAATGAGTGAAGCTAAAGAAGGTGAAAAGGTAAAAATACATTTTACGGGAAGGCGAGAAGACGGGACCGTATTCAGCACTTCAAAAGAAGATGAGCCGGTTGAATTTGTCATTGGAGAAGGCAGTATTATTCCAGGAGTAGAAAAAGGTGTCATTGGAATGGGAGTGAGGGATAAAAAAACAATTACCGTACAACCCAAAGAGGGTTTCGGGCTGGTAAAAAAAGAACTGATCAAGATTGTAGAGAAGAGCGAATTTCCCGAAGACCTTAGACCCAAAATTGGATTACAGGTTCAACTGAGGAACCCGGATGGTGATACCATCAATGCGAATGTTGTTGACTTAAAAGGGGATACCGTTTTTTTGGATGCCAACCATCCGCTGGCCGGGCAGACGTTAAAACTGGATATAGAACTGATCGAAATTCTAAAATAAAAAAATCATGCTATGGTTTCGTATGGTTATCTGAACCGATTTTAATCTTTTTGAATAAATGGGCTGGGTAATTTTAAAAGAATTTATTGTCGCGTTTTTGATTGCGGCGGTTTTGAGTATCGTCTATGCATGGGTCACCAAAAGCAAAAGAAGACGGACCGGTTTCTTTGGGTTTTTTCTCATAGTTCTTATGGCTACGTGGGCCGGCGGCATCTGGATTCAACCTTCAGGCACGGCAACAGGGCAAATCAATTGGTGGCCCTTTATCATTGTCGGGATAACATTTGCGCTTTTGATTGCAGTTTTCGGACCCCGGAAACCCCCTGAAGGACGTCACGAAACCCTGGAAAAACTCGATGAGATGGCCCGCGGAAAAGCGCTGGAAGAACTTACCTATACAGTCCTAAAATTAATCTTCTGGTTTGTCTTCGCTATTATGGCTTTCGCCATTCTTTTCCGTTATGCAACACGTATTTAAGGAGTCGGTAATAAATATATGGTGCTCAAGTGGATAGCTTGGAAATATTATTTGTGGAATAACAATACAACCCCAATAGCCCGAAGACCTCCATCCGCATACTGGGGGCGGCTACATGTGAGACAGCCAGCAAGGATGGACAGCCACCGAATGGGTAATGATGATTCGCAATCTTTTTGTACGTGAAGAAGGACGTGGATTGATTTTATGCTCTGGCATTCTACCCGAGTGGCTGCAAACAGAATCGCCTATTCGTTTCGGTCCTACTCTGACAATTTTTGGAAAATCAGTATAAAAATCGTTCAAATCGACCATAAGCTAGCCGTTTCTATTAATGCAGAGCATAAGCACATTCCAGCTCAAGTCGAAATTAACCTTCCGGGATATCAAAGTCTGCCGGTTAAAAATTAGAGAGGGGTCTATCACCTGAATACGATAAAAGACCTCACGATCACGAGATGACCGGTCTGTCCCCACCGAGAAACATCGTCAGGAAATTTAACCAGTATGGTTTTTACGTGTAAATCTGGCGCTAAATCTTGAACCTCATGTGGTAGGCGAAATTCTTTCGCAGATAACCTGTTTTAACTAACGGCATGGAAGGGACAGCTTCACCCGAGTACCCTTGCCGATTTCAGAAGAGATCTCAAATTTTCCATTACAAACTATAGCACGATCGTTCATCCCTCTTAAACCGAATCCACCGAATGAATCCGGATTAGACGGGATATCCTCCGGATCAAATCCGCAGCCGTTATCCGTCACGCATAGTTCTATACAATCGTCGGTTTCAATCAGATTCAGGTTTATCTTATCGGCCCCACCGTGCTTGAAGGCATTGGTCATCCCTTCTTGTATGACGCGAAAAATCGCAATCTTAATTAGATCGGATATACTGTCCTCCTCGATCTCAAGTCGGGTAATGATCCGCGCGTTTTGATGATATTTACCCTGCTCCCGACAATACCAGCGAATAGTTCCTGATAATCCCAGGTCTTCCAGCACGGAGGGCATCAGATGATTAGAGATTCTACGAACTTCTATGATGGTATCCTTAATATTGGCGAGAATCTTTTCCAGCGAACAAATGCTATCCCGGAGACCGCTGTCCATAGACATCAGTTTCTGTTCAAGAGCTAATTTAATGGCCGCCAGATTACCGCCCACACTATCGTGAAGCTCTTTGGCCACCAATTTGCGCTCGTTTTCCCGAGACTCAATTATTTTGTGTGAAAGCAATCGCAGCTTATCCTCGGATTCGCGTAGCTTTTTTTCCGTCTTCTTGCGATTGCTGATATCGATAAAGGAAGCCATTTTACCGAGGATACGGCCCTGTTTATCCCTTGCCTCCGACAAGGAGACTTCCACCGGAAAAACCGAGCCGTCTTTATACTCAACTATGGCTTCCCCGGTTAGGCCGCCGCCAACCTCGACGATACACCTTACATCGTCGAACTGCTTAACTCTGTCTGAAACAAAAAGACCAGACGCATCTTTACCGAGGATTTCCTTTATTTCACCATATCCAAATATTCTCAAAAAAGCAGGATTTGCATAGGAAACGGTTCCCTTATTGTCGGTAATAATAATACCGCTTGCAGCCGAATCCAGGACATCTTTAAAAAAATTGACCGCAAGTTCTTGCTCAACGTTTTTGATTTCCGGTATATTGATGAAAGTCATGGCATTCTTTCAGATATTCCAAATTAGTCTGATGTACATGCTTATAATTTCGAAAAGTGGCCGGAATTGGATTCATTAATCTGTTAAAAGGCATTCGAATGAAACCCCGGACCTATACTTTGTATTTACCAAAATCTTCGGGTTTTAGGTTACTTAGATATTCTGCACGCTTTTTTCCTTCCTCGCTGGTATCGAATATTTTAGTATCACCATTCATTTGTTTGAATTTTTCAAAAACTCTATCATCCACATATATCAGAGCATCAGATCGAAGTGCGATGGCAATTGCATCGCTGGGGCGGGCATCTAAACTGAAACTACTCTCTTCGGATAAAAAGTTTATTTTGGCATAATAAATATTTTCTTTTAAATCATATATCTCAATATTCGAAACAGTTATTTTCAGACTTTCGATGAAATTTTTAAAAAGGTCGTGAGTCATTGGACGGTCGAATGTAAGTTTTTGTAAAGCATTAGCAATTGAGGCGGCTTCGAGAATTCCTATCCATATTAAGATTCCTTTATCATCGTCAATCGACTTTAAAAGAATTATAGGGCTATTAGATTTTTTATCCATTATCATACCAGCTATGTTTACTCTGCAAAGCATAACTTTATTCCCTCTTAAAAAAAATGCTTTTGGCCTCATTTAAAAAGATAAACTTCGATAGAAGATTTCAGCTATGTTAAATAATTTTTAAATCCTCCAAACGTTCCTGAGCAGCTTTTCGACACTCTGGGTTCGAATCTTCTAAAGCTATTTTTGATAGCATAGCAGGGTCCTTTATCTTTCCGATGGCTTCTTTGCGTACTTCGGCAATAAATTTTCCTGTCCTTTTAAGCTTACCCTTATTTAATAAGTAAATATAGCAACTTCCTACAACGATAAATATTAAAGAAACAATTGATAAAATATAACTTCCAGGAGGTTCGGCATTAAGAAATGGTGTATCAATCAATGATGAAATAAGAAAAAATAAACCGACAACAACTGAATAACCTGTCACCAGATATGGAAAGGCCTTTTGTATGTTCATTACATTCTCCCCCTTACGATAGAACCATTCTTGAAAAAGCATAATTTAATCTGAATATTTATTAATTCTAACTTTATAGTTTTTAAATAAGGGGAATTATGTATTTTGTATAAAAATTAGGGTAGGTAAGATGTTTTAATTTTTGGTTCGTGAAAATTTATATTGAAGTATGGTATGAGTGAACAGAACTTCTTATTTCAAGATGAAACTCCCCGCACCAAGCTGCGGAGAATTAAGGCGAAGGCGAAAAAATTCTATCTATAGAAATTTTATGTGTGAAAAGTTTTCGTTTTAAAGCTTTATACCCATTCTGTATCCAAACTCTTTTATTTACCGTGATTATTCTATTATCAAAGGATTGCTGTTAAATGTACTCACCATTTATGATCACAAAGTTGATTCTTTTTCAGACATATCTTTGGAACTAAGAGATATCTTTGGAACTAAGAGTAAAGAAAAAAATTCATTGTTAACATAAAGGGTTAGGTTTTTTCGTCGATTGATATACGTAAAATAATAAAGAAAAAAATTCGAAAGAATACATAATTACCCTTATATACATTTTCAGCGAGCATTTTTATAAAAAGCCCGAAAAAGTTGGTTGGTATTTATCATGTTATCAAACACAACTTTAAATATTACTTTATTCCGCTCTTTAAAAAAGAATGCTTGTCATCTCAATTGCTTTCAGAAGGTTAAAAGGAGATATTTATGGACCTGCTTAAACAGATTGTCCTCGGCAATTCCCTTGAAAAGTGGCTGCTTGCCGCGGGCATCGCCGTCGTCGGAACCGTTATTTTAAACATTTTTACAAAAATTCTGGCACGTGGTTTTAATTCCTTGAACAAAAAAGTGCCGAGTGATTTCCCCCAGTTCCTTGCTGAAATGTTTCGCCGAACGAAAAAAACAATCTTGTTCTTAATAATACTCTATGTGGCGAGTACAGTATTGCAGTTACCGGCCACGTTGGCTAAGTTTTTACGGTATATCGCCGTGATTTTGGTTGGTATTCAGGTCGGTATTTGGTCCAGTTTTTTCGTCGTCAAACTCGTATCCGAATATGTGATTCAAAAGACCGACAAAGATGAAGTGCCATCAGGCATCGCAGTAGCCACGCTAATTGCCAGAGTTACCGTCTGGGCATTTGTTATTTTGCTCGTCCTCGACAATCTGGGCTTCAATATTACGACACTTATCGCCGGGCTCGGTGTTGGGGGTATTGCTGTTGCCATGGCATCTCAAAGTATCCTTGCGGATCTGTTTGCCTCGCTTTCAATTCTTTTGGATAAGCCCTTTAAGGTCGGCGATTTCATCATTGTAGGGGATCTGCTCGGATCGGTTGAAAATATCGGTTTAAAGACCACGCGATTGCGAAGTCTAAGCGGTGAGCAGCTCGTTTTTTCAAATGCTGATTTGCTGTCCAGCCGAATTCGGAATTATAAACGCATGCAAGAACGTCGTGTGGTGTTTACTGTTGGCGTTGAGTATAGCACTGCCTCTGACAAACTCAAACGTATCCCCCAGATGATCAAAGACATCGTACAATCGATTCAATCCACACGCTTTGACCGTTCTCATTTTATGAGTTACGGTGATTTTTCACTAAATTTCGAGACAGTCTATTATGTCCTTTCCTCTGATTACAACACCTATGCTGATATACAACAGGAAATTAATATCAAATTATTCGAAAAATTTGAAGATAAGCAGATCGTTTTTGCCTTCCCGAGCCGCACTATTTATTTCGCTGATGAGCAAAAAACCAGTTAAGAAGTCAGCTTATTGTTTCATAAGATTTTGAAGTTGTTAGCAAATTTTGAAGCGGTTGATAAATATTTTGGCAGCTCAGCCACCAATAATCAGAAAAGCAACGTAATGCCATAATTATTAATCCAGCATTTGATAATGACAGTAATACTGGCGAGATATTTCTTGGTCCATTTTGGTTATACATTTTTAATTTTTGGCAATTAAAAATGGAGTACATAAAAAAGACTTTTACTTTTTAGTAAAACAGCTTTTTACCCTGTGTTTATAAGAAGAATTGACGAATCCAATCTCTTTACCGATTTTAGGAAGGATAAGAATTTAAAAAGCCCACCGAAAAATACTTATCCAGTTTCCTTGGAATACGTAATTTACCCCATATAAATCGGTCACAATATTCATTAACTTATTGTTTATAAATATGAAACAGATAGGAGAGATAAAATAAATTTGGTCGAAAAATTGGAAATTGAAAACAAGGACTTGCTGAAACCTCAAGATGATAGATAAAAATCAGAAGATAACACGGGCTACCATACCATCCCGCTTTCGATTGATGGCGGTTGGAGCCATTTCCCAGGAGGAACTGAAAAATATCAATACACATCAGCTTAAGATATTCTTAACAGAATTAGACCCGAAAAATTGGCCACCGGAAATCTATCACCTCAAAAAGTATGTTCGTGAAAAACAGGATGCTTAGGCCGTGAAAGAGAATTGTTTGGAACCGTTTTTAGTTCTATTCATCATTATAAGAAATGGGGAGTTCCAAGCGAAAGCGAACAAATGGGCACGGTTGTTAAGAAAAGAAGAAAGAAAATAAGAAAACATAAACATAGGAAGAAGTTGAAAAGGACTCGCCATAAGCGGAGGAAAAAGAAATAGTGCATCTGGTTTTCAATCATGACTATGACAGGGACATGTGTATAACCTTATTTACCTCACAAATCTATGATGCAAACTTGCATTTGTTTTTATTAGGCATATTTTTTATGTTGATTTTAATGTTTTCTACTGATTAGAATTAATAAAACAACCATTAATAGAAAAAAATGTCTTCCGCAATATGTCTGTTTAGCGATTTAGATCGCACTATTTTACCCAATGGATCTCAGGAAGAATCGCCTCGGGTAAGGTCTGTGCTGTGGCGACTCGCAGAACGTCCGGAAATGACGCTGGTTTACGTTACTGGACGGAATAAAATACTCATCATGGATGCCATTAAAGAGTTTGCCATACCCGTGCCGGATTTTGCCATCGGAGATGTGGGAACTACGCTCTATCGGGTTACGAATGGCAAGTGGGAAATGACGGCAAGCTGGTCTCGGCATATCGGAAAAGATTGGAAAGGTCTGGTGGGGCATGACCTAACCGGACTGCTGGATGATTTTGATGAGATACGATTGCAGGAACCTGAAAAACAAAACCAATATAAATTGAGCTATTATGCTGATCGAACGGTTAATCACTACCGCCTGGTTGATAAAATTCGCCGCCGTCTCCAGGCCAAAGGTATCAATGCCGGTATAATTTGGAGCGTTGATGAACCCAACGAACTGGGGTTAATCGATATTCTTCCTGAGCATGCGACCAAATTGCATGCCATAAAATTTCTTTTACAGACCCAAGGAATTCATAAACAGCGTGCCGTTTTTGCCGGCGACAGCGGCAATGATCTGGATGCACTGACAAGCAATTTGCAGGCCATTTTGGTCAAAAATGCATCCAAAAATGTACGGAAAGAAGCTATGAAAATACTGTCACACAAGCAGATGACGGACCGTCTGTATCTGGCCCGGGGCGATTTTTTCGGAATGAACGGCAATTATACCTCCGGCGTGCTCGAAGGTTTGGTCCGTTTTTTCCCTGAAACCGAGCAGTGAATAAGAGAGGCGATATATGATTCTGGTTGTCGGTGAAATTTTGTTCGATGTGTTTCCGGATTACAAGCGCCTGGGGGGTGCCCCCTTTAATTTTGCCTTTCATTTGAGGAATCTCGGGATGCCCACTCGCTTTATAACCCGAATCGGTAATGATGCTGATGGAAAAGAAATTCTACAACAATTAAAACAGTACGGATTTATTACTGATGATATTCAGGTTGATGACAAGCACAGTACCGGCAAAGTCATGGTGAAACTTGACACCAAAGGAGTGCCGGAATTTAACATCCTGCCCGGTGTAGCCTATGACCATATCGTATTTAATCCATCAATTACATCATTGCTTAATGAAAACACCAAGCTTATCTATTTCGGCTCTCTTATTCAAAGAAGCAAATGTGGTTTTAAAACTCTGCAGAAAATTCTTTCCCAAAGGAACCAAAATACCAAGTGCCTTTATGATATCAATTTAAGACCGCGATGCTTTACCAAAGCGATAATTATAGAATCGTTCAAACAAACCCATGTGCTTAAATTAAATGATGAAGAACTTGAAATTATAAAACAGATGTTCGATCCTGAAAAGAAATCCAGAGCATTTATCGAGTTTCTCATGATAAAATTCGACATTGAAATGATATCACTAACAAAAGGCGAAAATGGAAGTTGTCTGTATATAAAAGATAAAGAATATTGCATAGAGCCGAACAGAACCCGGAAGATCGTTGATACCGTGGGAGCTGGAGATGCTTATGCGGCAATTCTCGCGATAGGTTATCTTAATAAGTGGCACCCCGAACGAATTCTTATGGTTGCGACAGATTTTGCATCAATCATCTGTGAAAATGAAGGCGCTGTTCCTTCATCGAAAAGATTCTATGAGAAAAATATAACGCTGACCAAGGAAATTATCAATGAATAAAAACAAATTATATATTCAGATGTTTAGTATTCATGGCTTGCTGAGAGCCGAAAGTATGGAACTGGGCCGCGATGCGGACACCGGAGGACAGATCAACTATGTTATGGAGTTGGGTCGGCATTTAAGCCAGGTAGAAGACATCGGAAAAGTCGATCTTTTCACCCGACTGATTGTAGACAGAGCTGTTTCCGAAGATTATGGGAAGCCTATTGAGGAAGTAAATGATAAATTTCGTATTATTAGAATTCAATGTGGGGGCCGCAAGTATTTTCGCAAGGAATTGTTATGGCCGCATTTAGATGAATACATTGATAAAACCATCAAATTCATCAAACCTCAGGAGGCAATTCCTGACATCGTACATGGTCACTATGCCGATGCCGGGTATGTGGCCATGCAACTTGCCCGTATTTTCGGAATACCCTTTATATTTACAGGTCATTCTTTAGGCAGGGCCAAAAAGCAAAAGCTCATAAACGAAGGCATGAAGGAAACAGAAATTGTCAAAAAGTACAAAATCGACCACCGTATTTCTGTTGAAGAAGAGGTCATGAATTATGCGGATCTGATCATCGCAAGCACCACTCAGGAAGTTAATAAACAGTATGGCGTGTACCAACGCAAGAAATTGTCGGATTTTAGAGTCATTCCCCCAGGAATTGATATTGAAAAATTTTATCCTTATTATCACGACATTCTGCCGGAAAGCGAAAAATCCGAAACCGAGATGTATGCCCAGGCATCTATTTTACAGGAGTTGAACCGTTTTTTCATTCATCCTGAAAAACCTCTGATTTTAGCACTCTGCCGACCGGACAAACGAAAAAATATTTCAGGACTCGTCAAGGCTTATGGCGAGGACCAGGAACTCCAAGCAATGGCCAATCTGGCTATTTTTGCAGGAATCCGAAAAGACATCGAAGCAATGGAAGAAAATGAAAGAGATGTGCTTACTAACATGTTGCTGCTCATGGACAAATATGATTTATATGGTAAAATGGCCATTCCCAAAAAGCATGACTTCGAATATGAGGTTCCTGAGCTGTACCGTGTGGCCGCGAATAAAAAAGGCGTATTTGTCAACCCTGCATTGACCGAACCTTTTGGTCTAACCCTGTTAGAAGCTTCTGCCACGGGGCTTCCTGTCGTTTCAACGAATGACGGCGGGCCGGAAGATATTATCACCAATTGTAGAAACGGTATTTTGATCGATCCGACAAAGGCACAGGAAATAGCTGGCGGTATTAAGAAAATTTTATCAGATAATGACAGCTGGAATCAATTTTCAAAAAACGGGATAATGAAAGTTCGAGAACACTACACATGGAAAAGTCATGCCTTAAAGTACGCCGAAGAAATAAAACGACTCGTTGCAGCGGAAGAAGCTCCGGACATGCAAACCGCTATACCCTCGGATTCGATTGGAAGGCGATTGTTAAGTCTTAACTATTTTTTGATGACTGATATCGATGACACGCTGATCGGCATGAAAAACGATCATCTCAAAGACTTACTAAATCTGCTAAAAGAAAATTACAAGTATATTGGCTTTGGTGTTGCCACCGGACGCAACGTTGAATCTGCCGTTGAATTTCTGAAACTCCATGGTGTGCATCATCCGGATGTGATCATTTCATCTGTAGGAACAGAAATTTACTACAGTAAGTTCTTGCATTATGGTAAAGGCTGGGAGAGCCACATTTCGAGCCAATGGGACAGAAAGAAGATCGTCACGCTTCTCAAGGATTTCGATTTTTTGGAATATCAGGAAGATTCAAACCAGACATCATTTAAAATAAGCTATAACATGCCCCCTGCCAAAGATCGATTGGCCAGGATCCACGACTTATTGTTAAAAAACAGGTGTCGTTATAATATGATTTACTCACAACAAAAGTATTTGGATATCCTGCCATACCGCTCTTCCAAGGGTAAAGCCATAAGATATCTGAGTTACAAGTGGGATATTCCATTGAGAAAATTTCTGGTTTGCGGTGATTCCGGAAATGATGAAGAGATGCTACGAGGTGAACCCCTTGCCGTTGTTGTGGGTAACCACAGTAAGGAGCTTGAAAAGCTTAAAGGAGGGAAAAATATATATTTTGCAAAACAAACGTGCGCGGGCGGTATTATAGAGGCAATAGAACGTTATAAATTGATCCGGAAAGCAAGAGGTTATAACGAGCAGTTATGAGAAATCAACTAACATCCATTATTACTAAAAATGACAGAAAAAGTTTTAGAGAATATATTACATTCCTTACAAACCAGGAAAAGAAATTCTTCCCGAGAAATGACGTCATTCAAATCTTTCGACAATACTGTGATGTCACTAAGAAGACCAAAAGATTCCGCGAAAAATCATCCATTTTTAATTTTATAAAGAAAATTCAAGAATCTTTTATTATACATGAACATATCGCGGTCATGCATCGGTATGCTGTTGCAAAATACCGGTTCTTTCTCATCCGTAACGATGGAGAATATATAGAAGAGATCGATAGTTCCATACACCTGGACCTGAAAGATCAGCATGGATTGATAGAACAGAAAAATGTGACCCACCCCCATATAGATTTCATGCCGTTTTACGATTACTCACCTTCAATAAAAGACAGCCGGTCAATCGGTAACGGAATACGATTTCTTAACCGTTATTTATGCAGCAATATATTCAACAACCCGAACGAGTGGAACGAAAAGCTATTTGAGTTCATAAAATTGCACAAATTTAAAGAACAGCAATTATTGGTAAACGGCGACTTGATAAATAATTTTAAAACTTTTTTTGGCAAAATTGAAAAAATAAAAGAATGGCTTGAAACCAGAAAACCTGAAACCCCGTATTCGGCTGTAATGACCAAGATGAAAAAAACAGGATTCGAAGCCGGCTGGGGAAACACGGTGGGCAGAATCATCGAGACCATACAGTTTCTGATCGATCTTGTAAATGAACCCACGGATTATTTATTGGAAAAGTTCATATCGTGCGTTCCCATGCCCCTTATATCAAAGGTCGCGATTATATCTCCTCACGGATGGTTCGGCCAAACCGATGTTCTCGGAAAGCCGGATACCGGCGGGCAGGTGATCTATATTCTTGATCAGGTCCGTGCCCTTGAAAAATATTTAAAAAAAACCATTCAATTAACCGGTCTTGATGTTGAACCAAAGATAATTGTTGTAACAAGGCTTATACCTCAGGCAGAGAACACAACCTGTAATCAGAAAAAGGAAAAAATATTTCAGACCCATAACGGGTTTATTCTTCGAATACCTTTCAGAGACAATGATTACAACATCGTAAAACATTGGATCTCACGTTTTAAAATCTGGCCCTACCTCGACGCTTTTGCCGATGATGCTTCGACCGAACTTGTCAGTGAGTTTTCAGGACATCCTGATCTTATCATTGGGAATTATTCGGACGGAAACCTTGTGGCTTCATTACTTTCAGATAAATTTGACGTGATTCAATGTACCATTGCTCATGCACTTGAAAAGAACAAATATCCTTTTTCTGATCTGTATTGGCAAAAAAAGGAAAATGACTACCACTTCTCGCTTCAATTTATCGCAGACATTCTTTCGATGAACAAATCGGATTTTATTATTACAAGCACCCATCAGGAAATCACCGGAACGGAAGATACCATGGGTCAATATGAATCCTACCAATTCTTTACCTTGCCCGGTCTCTATCAGGTTGTAAGCGGTATTAACCTTTTTTCTCCCAAATTTAACGTAATTCCACCGGGTGTAGATGAAAATCTTTATTTTCCCTACTACATCAAGGAAAAACGGATAAAGAGTAAAACCATGCAATGGGAAAAACGGCTTTTCCATGAAAAGTCGGAAGACATCTATGGACAACTGGACAGACCGGAAAAACTGCCGATTTTTACAATGGCCCGATTTGATAAAGTAAAGAACATCACAGGCCTTATCCAGGCATTCGGTATTAGCAAAGCACTGCAGCAAAACTGTAATCTTATTTTTGCGGCAGGAACAATTCATATTGAAGAATCCAAAGATCTTGAAGAAAGGGAAGAAATCCATAAAGCTTACGATCTAATTGAACGCTACAATCTCCATGGCAAATTTCGTTGGTTACCCAGCATCAATAAACTTGATACGGGTGAAGTTTATCGAATCATCGCAGATCATGGCGGTATGTTTGTACAACCCGCCCTTTTTGAAGCTTTTGGCCTCACTATCATTGAAGCAATGGCCTCGGGGCTGCCAACATTCGGGCCAAAATTTGGTGGACCGCTCGAGATTATTGAATATGGTGTCAATGGACTTCTACTGAATACGAGTAAACCTGAGCTTATCGCCAAAAGCCTCGAAAGCTTTATTGAAACGTGCAATACGGATAAAAGTTACTGGTCGATGATCTCTGAAAACGGTATCCAAAGAGTCGAAGAACATTTTAACTGGAAATCATACAGTGAGCGTTTGATAAATCTCACAAAACTTTATGGGTTCTGGCGATATTCAGTATCAGGTAAGGGAAGAATTAAGTTAGACAGGTATTGTGACTTTATATATCATTTTCTCTTTAAAGAGCGAGCAAAAAATCTTGAAAAATCTATTACCCAAAAGCAACACTTCAATACACCTGGCAAACTTTTCAAGAGGCGTTAATGAACTCTGGCACCCATCATTTTTACCCAGCCTGCCCCGTAAGTCCCCGTGAAAGTACCGGGACAGGCCGGCAGATCTTACCGGGGTGAAACTTTTTTTCTATTTTACCGGGGCCATTACTCCATTATTCCATTATTCCAATTGGGCCTGCCCGCTCGTGCCTCAGGCCGCCTTGCCTTACTCGGCTGGCGGGCGAGCTTGCAATGGCAGGCGGGGCGAAGCCCCTAAGTTCAATTTCGGGATTCAAGAAGGCTTGAACTATTTCTTTTTATTGACATTAAACAATTCGGATTGTATTTGAAATGTGAAAGAAAGGAGAACCTATGCTCATTGTGGGAGAAAAAATCAACACGAGCCGGAAGCGTATTGCTGAAGCGGTCGAAAAACGAGATGCTTCATTCATCGGCAAGGTTGCCCAAAGCCAGGCACAAGCAGGCGCCCATTATATTGACGTAAATGCCGGAACTTTTTTGGAAAAAGAAGCCGATTGCCTGTGCTGGCTGGTAGAAGCCGTCCAATCTGCTGTAGACCTGCCGCTCTGTCTGGACAGCCCGAATCCGGATGCCCTAACCGAGGCCATAAAACATCACAACGGCGAGCCGATGATCAATTCTATTTCCTTAGAGAAAGATCGTTTTTCTTCTCTTCTTCCTGTGGTCGCCAGTCACCCCTGCTGTGTCGTTGCGCTATGTATGGCTGAAACGTCAATGCCCGCTACCGTGGAAGAAAGAGTGCAAGTCGGATCAGAGCTTATACAAAAACTTACCGGCCAAGGAATTCCCGTGGAAAAGATCTACGTGGACCCACTGGTGCAGCCTGTTTCGGTTGACACCCGTATGGGCAATGCCATATTAGAAGCCATCCGTAACATCATGAACGATTTTCCGGGGGTGAACACCATCTGTGGTCTTTCCAATGTTTCCTTCGGCCTTCCGTCTCGTCGTCTCATCAATCGAAACTTTTTGGCTCTCTGTATGGCTTACGGCCTGTCTGCCGCCATTTTAGACCCCTGCGACACGGAACTGATGTCAACACTACTTGCCATTGAGATGCTTCTCGGTCGCGATGAATATTGCGAAAACTTTATAGACGCGTATCAAAACGGCCGATTAACCATGGGATGAGACTTTGAGTAATTTTTTAATACGTTTTGAGAAATTAAAAATAACAAACTTGCCCACTAACAATAAAATGCAACATGCTATCAAAAGGGGGAGATGACTATGAGTGACATTAAGGCATTAAATGAAGCAGTAATCAAGGGGGACATTCAGACAGCTGTATCGCTGACCCAGAACGCAGTGGATGCGGGCACAAAGGCTCAAGAAGTTCTTGATCAAGGCCTCATTGCTGCAATGGATCAGGTTGGCGACAAATTTGCAAAAGGAGAGATGTTTGTTCCGCAAATGTTACGTTCTGCCAAAGCCATGCAAGAGTGTCTGAAGCTGATCAAACCACAGTTTCAGGAGGGAGATCTCACGTCCAAAGGGAAAGTGGTCATCGGTACCGTAAAGGGAGATTTGCACGATATCGGGAAGAACCTGGTTGCCATGATGATGGAGGGCGCAGGATTTACCATCACCGATCTAGGGGTTGATATTTCGGCGGATACGTTTGTACAAAAAGTGCAGGAGGTTGAACCCGATATCCTGGCCATGTCGGCGTTACTGTCCACAACCATGCCGGGTATGCGAGAAACCATAGAGACACTCCAGAAAGCCGGGATCAAGGACAAAGTGATGGTGATGATTGGCGGGGCACCGGTTACGGCCAATTTTGCCAGTGAAATCAAGGCGGATGCTTATGCACCCGATGCGGGATCTGCCGTGATTGAAGCTAAAAAGGTACTCGGCATTTCCTGAACCCCAAACCATTCAAACAAGGAGTAACGCATGAAACCTATGGAGATTCCCACATTTCAACCTCGGCTTAAGGTCTTAAACCGTGATCAAACCCTGGCAATACATGCTGCGGCCCTGGAGATTCTCGATAAAACGGGCTTTAAGATGGAACACCCCGACGCCAGGGAAATACTTGTGGATGCCGGATGCCGGATTTTAAACAACGATTGGTTACGGATGCCGTCTTACCTTGTCGAAGAGGCTCTGAGATCCGCCCCGACACAAATAACGCTTTATGACCAGAAGGGGAACAAAACAATGCCTCTTGCCAATGGCAACTTTTTTTATGGAACCGGTTCAGATGCCACGTTTACCTTGGATCTGGAAACCGGTGACCGCCGGCGTGCGGTCAAAAAAGATGTCGGAAACTTTGCCAGGTTGGTGGACGGGCTTGAGAACATCGCTTTTGCCATGTCGATGGGTAACCCCGAGGATGTGCCCATCGAATATATTTATGTGTATGTTTTTGCCGAAATGGTTAAAAACACCAACAAACCGATTGTATTCATCGCGGACAGTGGTAAAGACATCGCCAAAATATATGATATTGCATGTCAAGTGGCCGGAAGCGAAGATGCCCTTCAAAGAAAGCCTTTCATACTAAATTATTCGGAGGCCATCAGTCCCCTGCGTTTTCCTGAAAACGTCATGGAACGGCTTATGTTCTGCGCCGAAAAAAAGATTCCCGTCTGCTTTCCGTCCGGTTCAAACGCAGGCGGCGGGGCACCGGTCACCCTTGCCGGGGCCATGGCGCTGGGAATCGCTGAGAATTTGGTGGGGCTCGTCGTTCACCAGTTGGTCGGTAAAGGATCGCCGTTTCTCTTCGGTCCCAACGTCAGCACCCTGGATATGAAGTCCAGCGTAGTTTCGTATGGTTGCCCGGAGTGGAGTCTCACTCAGGCCGCACTTGCGGATATGCGTGACGAGATATACGGCCTGCCCATATGGGCATTTGCCGGTGCTTCGGATGCAAAGGTCATGGATGCCCAGGCAGGGGCGGAAGCCATGTTTTCCATCATTACCGCCCTGCTGTCTCGTTCAAACCTGATCCACGATGTGGGTTTTCTGGAATACGGAAGTACATCTTGTCTTGAGATGGTCACCATGGCCAACGAACTTATCTCCATGAGCAGGTTTTTTGCTGATGGGATACCGGTTACTGACCAAACCCTGGCTATCGATGCCATAGAAAGGGTTGCCAGGGGCGAACCGGGTTCCATATTTCTCACGGATGATCACACCTTTGAGAATTTCATGCAATCTTTGTTTCTTCCCCAACTTCTGGATCGTTCTCGCTATGATTCCTGGAAAAGTGCTGGGGCTATGGATTTTTATAACCGCTGTAATTTGGAGGCAAAACGAATCCTGTCCGAACATCAGGTGGTTCCAAAACCGGATGAAGTGCTCAAGAGAATTAATGAGATTCTTCAAAATCTCTGACTTCAATGTATGGTATTTCTTTGTAAATCAGCAGCATCGGAGAGTTGAATTCATCATGGAAAAGAAATTTCCCTTCAGCAGTCTGTTTAGACCGGAAGATATCAAACAGATAGACCATGCGGGACGACGGATTTTGGAACGTGTCGGGATTAAAATCCATTGCCGATTTTGTCTAGACATGTTGGAAAAAGCGGGCGTTCAGATTGATAATAATGCTCAAATAGCTCGCTTTGAAACTGCCTGGCTGAATGAAATATTGGCACAGGCCCCCTCCGGCTCTGTTCTCTATTCCCGCGACGGTCTCAACGATGTTCATATGGGAGCAGGCCAGGTCAATTTTTCTAACGGCGGCAGGGTGTTTCGAATCCTTGATATGGGGACGGGAGGCTACCGGCTCACCATGCTCAGAGATGTGGCCAACACCGCTGCCCTGGTGAACCAGCTCGATAATATTCGCTTATATATCATATCCTGCCAGGCCCATGACATAGAACAGCAATACTATCATTTGAATGATTTCTATTATGCCCTGAACCACACCACCAAACATGTAATGGGCGGCTGTGATAATCTGGAAGGCGTAAAGCAGATGTGGGAACTCGCCGGTTTTGTAGCGGGAGGAAAAGAAAAGCTCAGACAGAAGCCCTTTGTTTCCGTGATAACCAATCCCATAAGCCCCCTTACCTTTGGGTATGACACCTTAGATATTCTCAAGTTTTGCTGCCAAAACGGCATCCCTGTCACCTGCGCACCGGCGCCCATTTCCGGCACCACTGCCCCGGCTACCCTGGCCGGCACCCTTTCCCAAATGCATGCCGAAGCTTTGGCCGGCGTTGCCATCGCTCAGGTGTGCGCCCCGGGCGCCAGGGTGCTTTATGGTGCGGTACCCTCAACAATGGATTTGCGGAACATGGAATACACCATGGGTTCATTGGAAATGGCATTGATGAACGCTGCCGCGGTTCAACTGGCAAAGCTTTATAATTTGCCCATTTACGCCTCGGCAGGAGTTACCGAGGCCAAGAGGCCCGATATTCAGGCGGGCTGTGAAAAGAGTTTTTCCAATTTAATGGTAGCCATGAGCGGAGCGGATCTCATTCATCTGGCGGCAGGCATGCTCGATTCGGGCAATTCTATTTCTTACGAACAGTATGTTATTGATAATGAAATTATCGGTATGATTTACAAAATTCTATCCGGTATCCGGGTGAGCAGGGAGACGCTCGGTTCCGGCGTAATTGAAGAGGTTGGCCCTGGGGGGAATTATGTCATGGCAGACCACACCGTCAAACATATGATGGAAGAATTCTTCTATCCCGATCTTGCCGTGCGCTGCAATTTCGATATCTGGGAACAAAGGGGTCGGCCCAACATGTTGAGCCAAGCAAAAAAACGGGTTGAAAAAATTTTAAAAGAAAATATGGATGGGCTCTTAGACCCTGAGCTTATTTCTGAGATAAAAGTTCGTTTTCCGGGAATACAAAATATTTAAAACTTAAAGCTCTCGTGAAAAAGCCATTTTTTTGACTTTTTAGGAGACTATCAAAACATGATGGTTTCGTAAAAACATGAGACCTTTGAAAAATGTCCAATTTTGTTCAAGGCCAAGAAAGGCGAAAATTTTAACCACCCCGGAGAAATAGGCTTCGCATTTCACGGGGCAGGCACGAATACATTGGGTATTTTGAGGATTAAAATTTGAGCCTGACGCAGGAATTGGGCAAAAGGGGGCGTTTTGCAGAGGTCTCACATGGATCACAGGGTAAAAGGAGGCAAAAATTTGCTCAATAATACGCCTTATCGCTTGTGGAGTTTTCAGACCTGCCCTTAAGTTACTTCGGCTGGAAGAAAAATATCCGCAATTGCGTGTAACTTTTTTGCCGTCTAATCTGCACCTGTATCCACATACGTTAAAAAAAAACCTGATCGGAGAAATTGTCTCCGCCCGGAAACGAAATGAACGGCCTTTATTGTTATATGGATACTGTGTGCCAGGTATTGAAGAGATCTGTACCCAAAATTGCGCGCATAAGGTTTCCGGACTTCATTGTTATGAAATGCTTCTCGGGAGCGATAGATATGACCAGATCATGGCAAAAACAGCCGGCACCTATTTTTTGGAAAAAGAGCTTATTGTTAACTTCAGGGAATACTGTCTCGAACCTCTGGAACTTTACGACAGTGAAATTCGAAAGTCTTTTTTCAAGCACTATAAAAAACTGATGTATGTGAGACAACCCTCTGATCCGGATTTAGAGGCCGCAGCCAATGAACTGGCCGGATTTTTAAACCTGTCTTTAGAAATAATAGACGCAGATTATTCGCATTTGAACAAAAGACTCATTCATTTGATACACACGGGTATTGCCTGAGATCAGTCAGATTTCCCCCGACCGGGTTCCGGGTAGGATCAGAACACATGAAAAAGCCGAAAAAAAAGAAAAAAACTTCAAAAAAAAGACGCAGCGCTACCGGATTTTTGCCACTCAAAAAGCAAAAAAGTAAATATGTCATGTTAAATGTGCTTCCCGATGACCTGTGGTTGAAACTGCGTAAAGGAACAACCATATGGGAGGCCCTGCAAAAGACCGACGTGGCGCTGGAAAGTGATTGCGGGGGGCTGGGCAAATGCGGGAAATGTAAAATACGAGTCATTTCTTCGGTAAGACCTCCTGTCGCAGAAGAGAAAGAGCTTCTCGACCCGGAGGAGCTGAGAAATGGTGTTCGTCTTGCCTGTCGTGTCAAAATCAGAAAGGACCTTATCATCCATACCGGAGAATCGGATGATGAGCCGATCCTCCACCAGATACTTAAAACCGGCCACAGACCCACGGTTGATATCGATCCCCTTATAAACAAACGACCGGTTGACCTGCCGCCTGAATCCGGCCGTGACGGATTGTCCGATCTGGACCGCGTCAAAGCCGCTATGGGTTCGGAATATAGCGACCTGAAAGCATCCCTTCACTGTCTCCGTTTTCTGACCGAAACGATGAAAAAAACGGAAAACCATGGAACGGCCGTACTTCACGAAAACTATTTGATGGCATGGCAAAATCGGGAACAAGCAAGGCGGGTTTTCGGACTTGTTTTTGATCTGGGAACCAGCACGTTGGTCGGCAAACTCGTAAATCTGCTGAACGGAAGTGAGGTGGCAGCAATCTCCAGGCTCAATAGCCAAAGCAAATACGGATCAAACGTAATTAGTCGTCTGCAGTACATCAAGGAAAATCAAAACGGCCTTTTCACGCTTACCGACCTTCTCGTTAAGGATTTGAACTCGATTACCCAACGCCTTTTAGAAGTGGAAGGGCTTTCCCCTGAGGATATCTTTATTGCCGTTGCTGCCGGAAACACTACCATGCAGCACATTTTTCTGAGTTTGAACCCCCTGGGAATCGCGGGTGCGCCTTTTTCTCCTGTTTTAACCGATGGATTGATTCTCAGGGCAAAAGATGCCGGCCTAAGACTGCATCCGGAAGCCAGGTTGTATGTAATGCCGACCAAATCCGGCTATATCGGCGGCGACATGATCAGCACCATCCTCGCATCCTCTGCCGCAGAACAGGATGATAAAATTATTCTCGGTCTTGACCTTGGCACCAATGGAGAAATTTTCTTGGGTAACCGGCAAAAGCTGTTGACCTGCTCTGCAGCGGCCGGCCCGGCCTTGGAAGGTGCGCAAATTTCCCAGGGAATGATCGCCAGCAGCGGTGCTATTGAAGGCGTCAATTTTCATGAAGATAGGCTTCGTTATCAGGTTATCGGTAACATTTTACCAAAAGGGATTTGCGGAAGCGGACTGGTAGACCTGGTGGCCGTGCTTCTGCATTGCGGCATTATCGATTCCCAAGGATTGATTTTGCCGCCACGGGAAAATGCTGATGATTATCTGAGTTCGAGGATTGTTAAAAATTCAGGGGTGCAAGACTTTCTTGTGGCTTCCAAAGAAGAAAGCTCCGGCAACAGGCCGATATATCTCACCCAGAAAGACGTACGCGAACTTCAGCTTGCAAAGGGCGCTGTGGCAGCCGGTATCCAGACGCTTATGGATAAAATGGGTATCGGGATTCAGGATCTTGACCAGATTTATCTGGCTGGTGCGCTGGGTAATTTCGTTAACCCATACAGTGCCATGCGAATCGGCCTGCTTCCCACGGTTGATCCGGACAAAATCAAGTCCCTTGGCAACGCTGCCAGCAAGGGCGCCGTGATGGTCCTTTTATCCAGGCCTCACTGGCAAAAGGCCAACGACCTTGCCAAATCCATAGAACATGTTGAGCTGTCCACCCATCTTGACTTCAACCGGTATTTTGTCGATAATCTGAATTTCCCTGATACAAATCTATGGTAGACCGGCTGATACTCCTAACACCCAGATTGGAGACAAACCGTTCTCCCTCCTTTTCGAATATCTCTGACCTTTATACCATGGGCAAGCTTTTTAGGATCTCAAATTCGATCTTATTACAGGCTACGAAACTTTTATAAATAGAGACCTTTGAAAAATGCTCAATTTTGTTCAAGACCAAGGAAGGCGAAAATTTTAACCACAGGAATACATTGAGTATTTTGAGGATTAAAATTTGAGCCTGACGCCAGAATTGGGCAAAAGGGGGCGTTTTTCAAAGGTCTCGAATAGGAATTAGAGCTTAAGCAGTCTTGCAGCATTTCGGCCGCAAATCGAGTCGATCTCATCTTGTGGTAGCCCGGTTTTTTCAAGCTCTTTGAAATATCTTGCAGGCTTTATCAGCGGAAAGTCACTGCCAAAAAGAATCTTGTCCAGGCCGGCAATTTCTTTTGCATACCGGTATATCCGGGAATCATAAAGAAACGGAGATGCTGCCGTATCAAAATATACATTTTCAAGGCATTCTTTTACATCCTTTTTTAAAAGATTGAAAAAGAAAATCCCGCCGCCCCAGTGAGCCAGTACGATTTTATTTTCCGGAAATCTCTTGATAAGATCGTAAATCTGTTTCAGGGTATTCGGCGTTTTGCCCGGATAGATGTGTCCCACCGGTTCATTGGTATGGATCAAAAAAGGCAAGTCCCTGTCCCGACAGATTTCCATGAGTGGGGACAACTTATCCAGTGCGGTGTCATCAATTCCGGATTCATAGAAAGCGATTTCTCCAATCCCCGAAAGCCCTCCTTCTATACATCGCTCAGTTTCCGGAACGGCTTCCCTATGAGACGGATCAAAACAGCACAAACCGATAAGCCGACCGGGGTATCTGGCCACGACTTCCATGATGTAGTCGTTTTGTGCTTGAAATATTTCCTGTGTTCTCCATGGAAAACCAAACACAACCGATTTGTCGACACCTTGGTCATTCATTGAAGCGACAATCTCTGTTGCACCCACAAGTTTTGACCCGGGTGAACTGTATAACAGCTTGAATGCAGATTCATTCGGAAAATAATTTTGTCTGTTTTCACGTATGGCTTTGGGGAAAATATGCGTATGAAAATCTATGATCATTGTTATCCACCTCTATTTCGGATAATTTGCAACAATAAGAATAAGTTAACGTCTAAAAAACTCCTTTCCTTCAACTTCGTTCAGGACAAGTTCACCCATCATTCCATTAATCCATTATTCCAATTGGGGCGAAGCCCCTAAATCCTGCTATTTTTTTCCATTATCGAACGGTTGTGATCAATATCATATTCCATGTTTTTATCAACTGAAATATGTTTGAAAAAACGTAACTTCTCAATAAGTTCTGGTATAGAGCCAACGGGTGATGAAACGTAAAAGGTCTGGCTGTTTGAGGATGTTAGTGAGCCTTAAGAAAAAACAGCGGTTAAGATCATTCATCTTTTAAATATATGATGTTGCGTTTAAACAATTAATATTAAAGGATTGGCATCTGTTTTTTCTTTTAGGCTCACTTAGATTCGAGTTCCAGACATTTTACGTTTTATTATCCGTTGGCGGTTCAATATCACCATTTGATACACCACAACTTATTGAGAAGTTACGACAAAACCAATTAAAGGTCTAAAAATTAAAGGGATCTACGACTTGCCTTGGGCTATTACTTATGCTAATAAATTAAAATATTATGTTTCCCATTTTGTTTACGATCAATTAGGGTTTCACTTGATATGCTGATTGATCGAAAGGAGCAGAATATGAAAATCGAGATTAAAAAACCAACAAATAAGGATCTTGAAACAAGAGATATTTTATCCTGGCCCATATGGGAAAAAGAAATTTCTCGATTCGACTGGTATTATGACAGTACTGAGGAATGCTATCTATTGGAAGGCAAGGTTATTGTTGAAACAAAAGACGGCGACAAGGTGGAATTCGGGAAGGGAGATTTTGTTACATTCCCAAAAGGGTTATCCTGTATCTGGGATATTAAGGCACCGGTAAAAAAGCACTACAACTTTAAATAAAAACCAAACAGGATTTTAAGGTCCTGCAGCAGGTAACCATCAGGCTACTTACTATGCTTTCAGTATCAGATAAGCGACATATCCTACATAGCAGGCCAGGAGAATTAAACCATCTTTGCGTGTTATCGTGTAATTCTTTTTCATCATCAGCCACGGCAGAAAACCGACGAATATCATCACCAGGTAATCAACGAGCAGACCGCTATGAATAAAGCCGTCTGGAATAGGAATAGGTCTGATTAAAGAGGCCGCTCCGAGCACGCTCAGTATGTTGAAAACATTACTCCCCACAAGGTTGCCGATGCTGATATCCATCTCTTTCCTCAATGCGGCAACAACAGAAGTGGCAAGCTCCGGAAGCGAAGTTCCCAGTGCTACAATGGTCAGGCCGATGAACTTTTCACTGACGTTGAATATTTTCATGATAGCAACAGCGGAATCAATAAGAACTTCCGCACCGACGACCACAACGATGATTCCCGCCGTGATACATACAACCTGCCGGGTTCTTGAAGTTACATATTCGATTTTTTCCACGTCATGTGCGAAAGCAACACTATCGCTTTTTAAGTCTCGTCGGGATTCTTTAACGGCAATATAATAATTGAAGCATGTATATAAGATAATTCCACCGAAAAGCGACGCACCTTCGAGCCTTCCGATTTTCGAGTCAAAAGAGATCAGCAAAAGATATATCGATATGCCGAGCATAATCGGAATATCCCGGCGGTACACCGACCGATTGCTTGTTATCGGATGTATACATGCAGCCAAACCCAGAACAAGAGCAATGTTACAAATGTTACTTCCCACAACATTTCCTACGGCGATCATGCTTTTATCTTTAATCGAAGATACAACACTGATAAACAGTTCAGGTGCCGAAGTCCCGAATGCAACTACAGTTAAACCGATAACAAGCGGTGTCAAACCGAGATTGCGAGCCAGGCTCGAAGATCCTTTTACAAGCCAGTTGGCACCATAATAGAGCATCAACAGACCGATAACAAAATAGACAAGATTAAGTATCATAGACAAAAGCTCCGAAAAATTTGCGTATCATACATACTTGTGCTTGGCTATCATGTCAAATATAACCTCTACATATTATATTTTTTGCCAAATGACGGAAAAATGGTTGCATTAACGTTTCGGATTGCTGTAAATACTCAACAATTTAAAAAAAGGAGAAACCAATCATGAATCAAGGCTTGTCTGAAAGCCGGGCGAAAATCGATGAGATTTGTATCAATACTATTCGCACCCTTTCAATGGATGCTGTTCAAAAGGCTAACTCCGGGCATCCCGGTGCGCCGATGGGTCTTGCTCCTGCAGGCTATGTCCTATGGACTCGTGTGATGAAACATAATCCCAAAAATCCTGGATGGCTCGACAGGGACCGATTTGTGCTTTCAGCCGGACATGCCTCAATGCTCCTTTACAGCCTGCTTCATCTTACGGGTTATGATGTAACCCTTGATGATATAAAACAATTTCGTCAGTGGGGCAGTAATACGCCGGGACATCCTGAATTCGGTCATACTCCTGGAGTGGAAACCACAACCGGTCCTCTGGGTCAAGGCTTTGCTAATGCCGTGGGTCTGGCTATGGCAGAACGGCACCTTGCGGCCCGATTTAACCGTAAAGGATATGAAATTGTCGACCATTTCACATTTATGATGTGCGGAGACGGAGATATGATGGAAGGGATATCTTCTGAAGCCGCATCCCTTGCCGGGCATCTGGGCCTTGGCAGACTCATTTGCATTTACGATGACAATAAAATCTCAATTGAAGGGAGTACCGAAATAACGTTTACAGAAGACGTTGCCCTGCGTTTTAAGGCCTATAACTGGCATATTCTGAAAGTTGATGATGGGAATGATATCGATGCAATTTTCAATGCCCTCCAGAAAGCCAAAGCCGAGACCGAACGCCCGTCACTCATTGTCCTGCGAACTCATATTGCTTTTGGAAGCCCCAATAAACAGGATACAGCCGATGCTCACGGCGCACCGCTTGGCGAAGAAGAAGTCCGCCTGACAAAAAAAGTCCTGGGTGTTCCTGAAGCCCCCTTTTTTTTAATACCTGAGCAGGCGCTGAATAAATTCAGAAGATGCATCGAAGCAGGAAAAGAAGCCGAAGCCAGGTGGCAGGAAAACTATCTGGCGTATAGCAAAGAATATCCTGATCTGGCAAAACAATGGGTTGATGCCATGAGCGGTTTTTTAACATCAGGATGGGATGACAAGATACCTGAATTTTCCGTTGCCGATGGTCCCATTGCAACCCGTGCAGCATCAGGTAAGGTTCTGAATGCCATTGCAGATAAAATCCCCACCCTTATCGGCGGTTCTGCGGATCTGGCCCCTTCCAACAAAACATACATGGACAATTCCCTTGAATTTCAAAACCATGCATACGAAGGACGCAATATTCGTTTCGGTGTCCGGGAACATGCCATGGGAGGAATAATGTCCGGCATGTTCCTGCACAATGGCCTGCGGCCGTATGGTGGAACATTCCTTGTTTTTGCCGACTATATGAGGCCGGCAATTCGCGCGGCCAGCCTTATGAACCTGCCGATCATATATGTCTTTACTCATGACAGTATCGCGGTCGGCGAAGACGGCCCGACTCACCAGCCCGTTGAACAGCTCGCCAGCCTGCGGGCAATTCCGGGCCTTACGGTTATCCGCCCTGCGGATGCTTCTGAAACCGCCCAGGCATGGCGTCATGCCGTAAAAAACACAAGAGGTCCGGTCGCTCTGATTCTAAGTCGCCAGAAACTTCCGGTATTAAACCGAGACACTATAGAAAACGGTCTGACAGACGGGGCTTATATCCTGGCGGATTGCGAGGGCAAGCCCGATATTATCCTGATTGCCACTGGTTCGGAAGTGCATATTGCCCTTGAAGCCCAGAAGCGTCTTGCTTTGGAAAGTATTGCCGCCCGGGTTGTAAGCATGCCAAGTTGGGAACTTTTTGAACAGATCCCTCAGGAATACAAAGACCGTGTGCTTTTACCGGATGTAACCGTACGTCTTGCCATAGAAGCCGGTTCACCCATGGGATGGGAACACTATGTTGGAAACAGGGGCGCCATCATCGGGATGAGCGGATTTGGCGCTTCCGCACCGGGTGGAACCGTAATGAAACAATTTGGCTTTACACCTGAAAACATTGTTCAAAAAGCAATGGAGCTTTTAAAAAAATAGTCTGTTTTTTAATAGGCAAAACTTATAAAGAAAGATTGAGTTATGGATGATAAGCTAAAAAGCAAGATCTTTGCAGAAGAGACTAACAAAGGGTTTGATGAGGGAAACCTGAGTCAACTTAATGAATTAAAAGATCGTCTGCTCAAGTCATGCAGAATTGTAAAGAAAATAATGATTGTTCTTCTCGATAATTTTTACCCGGTAACCGACGAACTGAAAACACAAGCAGAGTCTATTAATGTTAAATGCCATAAGGAAATGGAACAGATTGAGTTAGAGAATGCAGCCACCTCGTTTTTAAGTTTTATTACAGGACTGAAAGGCAAGATCTCGGAAGATTTCACATATATCAACAATACTTTTATTATGCTCCTGGGACATGTTAAAGAACTGGAAAAGACATTGACAGGAGAGATTGGTGGAGATGAGAACATAAAAGAGATTGAGCGGTTTGAGATAAAGGTCAATAATGAAGTAGGTTCAATAGCCGACTCGTTTAATCTCCATACAACCATCGATGAAATAAAGAGTGCTGTCATTGAAAAACTGACGAAAATAAAGCGGCTTATGTCGAAAAGAAAAAAAGAAGAGATCAGGAAAGCTCAAAAAGCCCAGAAAAATATCGATAAACTTAAAAAGAAGATTGCAGAAGCAGAAAAGAACGCCTTTGTTATGTCCAAAAAGGCGGCACATTTCCAATCGGCGGCCACAAAAGACGGGCTCACGGGTCTATACAACCGCAGTGCTTTTGATGTGGATGTAAAAAATTCTCTAACGGTGTTCAACAAAGAGAAAAGGCCGTTATCGTTGGTGCTTTTTGATGTAGATAACTTAAAATGGATCAATGATACGTTAGGTCATGTTGCCGGAGATAAAATATTGCAAAAGGTGGCCCAGTGTCTGAAGGAAACCTTTCGAAAAGATGATTTCATTGCAAGGTATGGAGGAGATGAGTTTGCTGTTGTCATTGCAGATTTGAATGAGGAAATGGCTCAAGAGAAAATTTTGAAATTTAAAGAAAACTTCAGAAAAAAACGGTTTTTTTCTAGCAATGCCGGAGATGTAAACATAACTGTAAGCTCCGGTGTTGCCATGGCCATGGAAGGAGATAGCCCTGAAGATTTCATAAATAGAGCCGATAGGAGAATGTATAAAGGCAAAAAGAAGGAACACTAACGTCTCAAACGGTCGATAAATATAGCTCGACCTTGGGTATATGCCATAAAATAGGGTATACATTATATTAACGGTTCGGGCGACTCCACGCTCAATATGGGGTGATGGCTCAACCGAACTGGATGACGCCTTGAAACAAATAATAAAACATTTCAAGGGGAAAAAGGCAGGATTCAGAAATGATCCTGCCTTATTTATTTGCCCAACAACTGTCTTTTTGCTATTATAAAAATGTGATAGTCAAAATGATGAATTCATCAATTTTGAAATCATTTCTTTGACCCTTTTGTAAAAAGTCAGTTTTGTTCGCTCCGTGAGGAAAAGCCTTTTTACGAGTTTATTTTCCATGGAGGCTCAGGAGATAAAACTAAAATGAAAATTGCAGAAAACGCACTAAAAATATTACAAAAAAGATATTTTGCTAAAGGCGAAACCTGGGAAAAATTGTGTGACCGGGTCGCGCATAAAGTGGCAGGCGCCGAAGAAAATCCAGAAGACCGTGCAAAATGGAAGAAAGAATATAAAAAGATTATGATGGATCTGGATTTTTTACCCAACAGCCCCACTTTGAGAAATTTTGGCAGAAATCAAGGGTGTGGAAGCGCATGCTTTGTTCTTCCAATGGAAGACAGTAGACGAAGTATTTTTAAAACACTTTCTGACGCCGTGGATGTACAGGCGCACGGAGGTGGAACAGGTATGAGCTTTTCAAGCCTTCGTCCCAAAGGAGACCCGATTACTTCCACCGGAGGAACGGCTTCAGGCCCGCTTTCTTTTATAGAAATCTTCGATTTCACAATCGGAGATATCATAAAACAAGGAGGCACCCGAGATGGAGCCAATATGGGAATCCTGCGGGTTGATCATCCTGATATTGAGAGTTTCTTAACCGCCAAGATTCTGGAGGGAGAGCTGAAGAATTTCAATTTGTCTGTGGGCATCACAGATGCTTTTATGAAAGATGTTGAAAATGACAGGGAGTATCATCTGGTTTTTAATGACAAAATTTACAAAACCCTTTCTGCACGGGAGATTTGGGAAACAATTGTTGACGGCGCCTGGAGAAACGGAGAGCCGGGCATCGTCTTTTTAGATACCATTAACAGAAACAATCCGTTGCGTCCAATGGGTGAAATTGAGGCCACAAACCCATGCGGAGAGCAGCCGCTGTTGCCTTACAGCTCTTGTAATCTTGGATCCATAAATCTTTCTCGGATGGTCAGTGGGGATTGGGTAAAAGGAAAAGCAAAAATTGATTGGGAAAAACTGCGTAAAACCGCCCAGATCGGCGTACGTTTTCTCGATTCGGTAATCACTGTAAATAATTATCCTATTACGGAAATCGAAAAAATGACCTTAAAAACCAGACAGATCGGCCTGGGGATCATGGGCTTTGCCGACATGTGCATCAAGCTTCACATTCGATACGGATTCGATGAGTCTGTCAATCTGGCGAAAGAAATAATGACCTTTATCTACAATATTGCCAATGAAACTTCCATTGGATTGGGCAATGAAAAAGGTGCGGCGCCGGTTTATGATGAATATGAGTTTTCCATTCCCAAAAGACGCAATGGCACGCTTACAACCGTTGCCCCTACCGGTACGATTTCACTGATTGCGAACTGTTCATCGGGGTGTGAGCCCAACTTTGCATTTAGCTATACCAAGGAGTGTATGGAGGGAGAAAAGCTTAACATGGTTCCTGATGTGGTTCGGGAGTGGTATGGAAAAAAGGGAACCGAATCCTTGCCTGATTTTTTTGTCACTACAAATGATGTCTCCATTGAGGAACACATTATGATACAGGCTGCATTTCAGAACAACGGTGTTGACTCAAGCGTTTCAAAAACGATCAATGCACCATATAACACCGATAAATCCGAGATTTCCCAAGCCTTTTTCAAAGCATGGAAGATGGGATGCAAAGGGATCACATTTTACCGGGACGGTTCCCGTGATGTCCAAGCTTTGTATACTAAAAAGAAAGAGATAGAAGCCGAAAGAACCGGTGAATTAAAAAGAGGGGTGCTCAAACATCGTCCACGGGCGACAACAGGCCCGAGTCTAAAAATGAAAACTGCCTGCGGAAAACTTTATGTAGATCCTCATTTTGACAAAGACGGAGTGGTTGAAGTTTTCATCAGAACCGTAGGTGGTGGGTGTGCGGCGAACACCAAGGCGTTGGGTGTGCTTTTGTCTTACTGTCTCCGGGCCGGTGTGTCTACTGAAAAGATAATACGCTCCATGAAATCTATTCATTGTCCTGCCTGTACAAAGGCAATTTCAGCAGGAAAAGATGTGGAAGTAAACAGTTGTGCGGCCGGAATGGGCAGAGCACTTGAGGTCGCCATAGAGAATGCGGACTTATACCGTGAAGTCGCAAAACGAATTGAAGATGCAGACATTCATTTTAACGAGCATCATACGCCAAAAATCAAAGATATTTGCTGCCCGGATTGCGGTGCACCGGTTCATCGGGCTGAAGGCTGCATGGTTTGCTCCAACATGGAGTGTGGGTGGACCCGGTGCTAGCCGGATTTTTTCTCATCAAACCCACACCAGGTTGTAATGTTTTCTACGGGTTCGCGATTACTTACCACTTTATTGGCAGGGAAATCCCGATTGGGATAACCGATGGCAATAGAAATCATAGTTCGCTTTGATTCCGGTATGCCTGCAAGTTTGTGCAACACCTCGGGATACGTTATGCCCTGATTTACAATGCAGGTGCCCAGACCATAGCTCAGTGCAGCCAGGCAGATGGTCTGCGTTACAGCACCGATATCGAATAATGGCCTGGGGTAGTGCAGCGATTGATCAACCGAGATAATGATAACTGCCGGTGCATTAAAATATCGGAACCCTCGCTCCATCCATTGGTCCCTTTTCTCCTTATCATCTCTGGGTATCTCCATGAGCTGAAAAATCTGCTTGGCAATTTCAATCTGACGCCGTCGATACACGCTTCCCGGAGGCAACCCCTTACTGTGAAGGTCGGGATGGCGTGGGGCCCCGGCATTAAGCTTTTCAACATTGGCTTGCCTGATATTATCAAGAACATCCCCTGCTATAATGGTAAATTCCCATGGCTGGCTATTCTCTGCTGACGGGGCACGGGAGGCTATTTCCAGGATTTGACTCAAAATGGTTTTCGACACCGGGTCGGGCTTAAAGTCTCTGATGCTCTTTCGCATTCTGATGGCTTCTATGATATTCACAATTCTGCTCCTTAGTTAGTGTCCATCCATAAACGGCATCTTTCGGCCCCCGGCGGCGTTCTCGCTCGTTTTCAATCCTCGAAATAGCGCGCTATGTCTGCGGTTGAAAACTCGCTCGGGCCTTGCCGGAAACCAAAATCTACCATTTCTGGATGGACACTGGTTAATTCAGCCGTCGGGGTGTTTTTCTTATAAAGCTTTGTAAATAGCGTAATGAATCATCAGCAGCGAAATCATACACTGTTTGATTTTATGAGTTTGTATGATGGAGTGGCTGATTATTCATGGAGCTATTGAATCGAAAAAACCCCCTGACCCCTCATTGAATGATGAAGTCAGCCTCATAAGTTTTAACCTTTTCCGTTGACAGGAAAGCGACTTTTGCTTAAAATGAATGATATTCAGAATATCTTATTTTTTACACTTGCCTTATTCTTATTTCAATCTTTAATTTTATAGAGAGGTGCCTCAAAATGACTAATAAATGGGTATATCTTTTTGGTGAAGTTGAAGAAGCAAAAGACTATGTCGGAGGTGATTGGGAAAACGTGCGCGGATTGTTGGGCGGCAAGGGAGCCAATTTAGCGGAAATGGTGCGCATTGGCATACCGGTTCCCCCCGGTTTTACCATAACTACTGAGGCTTGCAATGCCTATTTAGCGGCGGGTGGCGCCTTTCCAGAGGGGCTGAGTGAACAGATAAAAAAGGGGATGCAAACTGTCGAGGCTGCCACCGGCAAGAAATTCGGTGACCGAAAGAATCCGTTATTGATTTCATGCCGCAGCGGCGGAAAGTTCTCCATGCCGGGCATGATGGACACGGTGCTCAACATCGGTCTCAACGACGAAACCGCCATGGGCATGATCGAATTAACCGGCGATGAACGCTTTGTGTACGATTCTTATCGCCGTTTGGTGCAAATGTTCGGCAGTGTTGTAATGGGTGCGCCTGATGAGGCTTTTGAAGAAGTCATTACCGAAGCCCGGCGTAAAGCAGGTGTCAAAACCGACACGGAGTTGACGTCCGATGCCTGGAAGGACGTGACTGACAAATTTAAATCCATTTTCAGACGATTTGCAAACCGCAATTTTCCAACCGATCCAAAGGAGCAACTGCTTTTGGCCACCGAAGCGGTTTTCAAGAGCTGGAACGGTAAACGGGCGGTTGACTATCGCAATGCTGTTGGTATTCCACATGATCTGGGTACCGCGGTCAGTATTCAGACCATGGTTTTTGGCAACATGGGCAATGACAGTGCCACCGGTGTTGCCTTGACGCGCAACGGGACCACCGGAGAAAATCTCATAGAAGGCGATTATCTTACCAATGCACAGGGGGAGGACGTGGTTGCCGGGATACGCCTGACTTATGATATTGCAAAACTCAAAGAGGAAATGCCCACGGCCTATGACGAATTCGAGCAGATCACCAGGAACCTGGAGAAGCACTATCGTGAGATGCAAGATGTTGAGTTTACCATTGAAAAAAGCAAACTGTGGATGCTGCAGACGCGCAACGGCAAGCGTACGGCCCAGGCCGCTGTTCGAATAGCGGTTGATATGGTGGAAGAAGGTTTGATTACACGGGAAGAAGCGGTTATGCGTGTTTCTCCCGAGCAGGTTGATTTTTTTCTTCATCCGCAATTTGACCGTGAAGCCATCAAAAAGGCCAAAGCTTCAGGCGAAATGCTGGCCATCGGCCTTAATGTTTCGCCGGGCGCGGCATATGGCGTGGTTGCCCTTGACGCCGATATCGCCGAAGCATGGGCCAAGAAAGAAGGCAAAGAAGTCATCATGGTACGTCCTGAAACGCGTCCGGACGACGTACACGGCATGCTGGCTGCCCAGGGGATTCTTACCAGCCGGGGGGGTCGAACCAGCCATGCAGCTTTGGTTGCCCGGCAGTTCGGCAAGCCGGCTGTAGTGGGGGTTTCGGAACTCAAAATCGATATGGCTCATCGCCAGATGAGCGTAAACGATCAAATTATCAAAGAAGGTGACTGGATCTCCATTGACGGTACTGTAGGCGAAGTTTACGTGGGTAAGCTCAAGACCATGGTGCCTGACATTAAAGATCCGTGGCTGATGAAAATACTCTCTTGGGCGGATGAGTTTCGTCGTTTGGGCGTCTGGACCAACGCCGACTATCCGGCCGACGCTCAACGCGCACGGGATTACGGCGCAGAAGGGATCGGCCTGTGCCGCACAGAGCACATGTTTTTTGAGGCCGAGCGACTCCCCTTTGTGCAAAAGATGATCATGACGGATTTGCCGAGTGAACGGCGCGAGGCGCTCGATGCGCTGCTCCCCTTTCAGCGGGAAGACTTTGCCGGCCTTTTCCGTGTGATGGACGGCCTGCCGGTCATCATTCGCCTGATCGATCCGCCCTTGCACGAATTTTTACCCAACTATGTAGACCTGATGCGAGATTTGACCGACTGGAAGATTCGTCTGAAAGAGGCCAGCACTCTTGAGGAAATCGACAAGCTGTTGGATCAAATCGCCAAAGAAGAAACAATACTTAAACGGGTCGAAAGTCTGCATGAATCCAATCCCATGCTGGGTCTGCGCGGTGTACGCCTGGGGATTCACATTCCGGAACTGACCTCCATGCAAGTTCGTGCCATCTTTGAGGCCGCGTGTATGGTGGCCAAAGAGGGCATCGACGTGCACCCCGAGGTGATGATCCCCCTGACCAGCCATGTGAACGAGCTAAAAGTTCAGCGAAAGGCCCTTGAGGCCGAGGCCAAGAAGGTTATGAAAGAACAGGGCATTAAGCCGAAATACAAGTTCGGAACCATGATCGAAATACCCCGTGCCGCCCTTACCTGCGACCAGATCGCCGAATATGCCGCCTTTATATCTTTTGGAACCAATGATCTGACCCAGACAACCTTCGGGATTTCCAGAGACGATGCCGAAGCCGGGTTTTTGATTGAATATATGGAAAAAGAAATCCTGCCGGATAATCCTTTTGCAGTTATCGATCGGGACGGCGTGGGCCTGCTCATGAAAATGGCAGTTGAAAAAGGACGGTCCGTAAGACCCGACCTGGAATGCGGTATTTGTGGCGAACACGGCGGTGATCCCGAATCTATTCAGTTATGCCATGAGCTGGGATTAACGTATGTTTCGTGCTCCCCTTTCCGGATACCTGTCGCACGGCTTGCTGCCGCTCATGCAGCACTGCGTGACAGAAAAACAAAAAGGTAATGCAGATTTTAGGTTTAAGGAGGAAGCGTACAATGGCACTTTTTCTTGTTCAGCACGGCAAGAGTTTGCCCAAAGATGAAGATCCGAAAAAGGGTCTTTCACAAGAGGGTGTCGCTGAAACAAAGCGTATTGCAGAAGTGGCCAAAGGATACAACGTTCTTGTGTCGGGCATAACTCACAGCGGTAAGACCAGGGCTCGTCAGACCGCTGAGATCTTTGAATCTATCCTAAAGCCTGAAGGTGGGATACAAGAAAGCAGCGGGCTGAATCCTTTGGATGATGTAACAGCTTTTGCCGATAAACTGGACAGCACGGCGAATCGTGTGCTTGTCGGTCACCTGCCTTTTATGGAAAGGATGACTTCATTTCTAATAACAGGATCCATCGAAAAACCGGTCTTTAAATTCCAAAACAGCGGTATTGTGTGCCTGGATAAAGACCCTGACACCCAGTTCTGGGTGATTAAATGGACCCTTGTGCCCAATATCGGGTAATACAGGCAACGAGACCTTTGAAAAACGCCCCCTTTTGCCCAATCCCGGCGTCAGGCTCAAATTTTAATCCTCGAAATACTCAATGTATGTCTGTGGTTAAAATTTTCGCCTTTCTTGGGCTTGAACAAAATTGAACATTTTTCAAAGGTCTCGCTACTGGATTACGGTTCTCGCGACGTTTTGACCTTTATCCGTCAATGCTATCGGCATCACCATTATGAGGCCATTCTCGATTTCTCGACATATTTTTTTATGCCGTTTAATATACCCTCGCACAAATGTTCCTGGTACCTTGTACTGGTCAATCGTTTGCATTCCCTGGGATTGCTGATAAAGGAAGCCTCTATCAATATGGCGGGCATCCGTGCACCGAGAAGCACATAAAAAGGCGCCTTTTTAACCCCTCTGTTTTTGATATGAGTGTACCTTGGTGTTAAGTAATTACACGAAGAATTCTGTACATAACTTGCCAGGAGGCTGGATTCATCAATTTTCGTGTTTTGCATAATATCTGTTAAAATGGTTTGCAGATCACTGATGTTCTTTGTTGAAGTGGCATTTTCACGGGCGGCGACAGTTATCTCTGAATTATCTGTGGCCAGGTTCAGAACATAGGTTTCAATTCCGTATAAGCTTTGATTTCCGGAATCATTCGTATGTATGGATATTAAAAGGTCTGCATTTTTTGTGTTTGCTATTGCCGTCCGTTCCTCAAGCGTAAGGTAGGCGTCGCTATTCCGGGTCATGAGAACCTCGTATGGAAGTTTTTTCCGGATTTTTTTGGCAAGCCGTTTGGAAATTTGAAGTGCAATATCTTTTTCATACACTTTTTTTAGATAGCCGTAAGATCCAAAATCTTGTCCTCCGTGGCCCGGATCAATAACGATCAGTGGGCGGTCACGCTGAAGTCTGTTGGCTGAAGCCCTTTTTGTACGCTTTTTGATTGTAGTTGCAGTTGCTTTTTTTTGAGATTTTGCAGCAGACCAAGTATCCATAGAATCTCCTGACAGATCCAGGACCACTCTGAACGGATGCTTGAGTGAAAAAATTTTATAGGTTTCAATAGACTTGATATCGACCACAACCCGAACCACATGGGGCGTATACTGACCGGCGCGCACATTCCTGAGCAAATTATCGTGGATGGGTATAAATTTTTCTATGTTTTTCCCCCGTCTGCTGTTTTTCAAATCAACATACAAACGCTGAGGCTTATTAATGGCAGGATCTTTTTTGAGAAGTCTGTGGGTAAAGGATGTTTCCCGGCTGGCGTCAATAACAACCCGGGTGTAGGTCGGATTAGACCAGTAACGCAGTCCGGTTACGGTGGTTCTGGTGTCAACGGTTTTTCGGGTACTCGAGGGAGCCTGAGGCGTTGCCGGGATATATTTTTTTCTCGTTTGGCTTGCTTGAGTGGCTCTTTTTGATGCGTTTTTTTCAAGGGTGCGTATTGCTGCTGCTGCTTTTGCCCGGTACCGGCTTTTGGGATAACGTTTTATAATCCGCCTGAAAACAGCTTTAGCCTCATGTTTATCAGACTTTCGATGTGATCGTTCGTAAAGTTCTCCATAAAGCTTCCCGGACATATACATGCCCGCTGGCGCCCAGGGGTCTGATGGGTCTAGTTTGTAAACTTCCTGGAACTTTTTTATACACCGCAACCAGTTGTATCTGTATTTTTGACTTCCTATATTTTTTCGTAGCTCATAATAGCATGCTTCAGCTTTAAAATACCGGTTTTTCGATGTGACAGCACATGAAACGCAGAGCTGCAAAATGGCAACAACCCATATAACAAGCAAACAACTCTTGATGAACTTTTTATGCAACATAATATGTTCTTACCAGTCAAACCATTAACCGGCAATAGCCAAAACAAAAAAAAAATTAATTAAATTTTTTCTTGACCGGGATTTATTTTTTTATTACAGAGAAAGGCTCCAATTGATCCCCAGTAGCTCAGTTGGCAGAGCAAGTGGCTGTTAACCACTGGGTCCGCGGTTCGAGTCCGTGCTGGGGAGCCAAGAAAATCAAGGGGTTAGCCGGTTGCGGTTAATCCCTTTTTTGATTTGTGTGAGAATTTGTGTGAGAAAAAGGAATTTTTTGGTGACTTGGCATCCGCTTTCTAATTTAAAATTTCAGATTGATTTTTGTAAAATATCAATCACTTCCTAACCGTATTATCACTGACTCCATACTTTTTCCCCGTTCCAGAATATCCTAATTTCTCAACCTCATTCTTCAATAATTGGAATGAAGGTCGCTCAACCTTTCTCTGCCAATATTCACTGTGCATATTGATAGGGGCATTCTGGTTTCCAGATCCGGCTTTGCGATTTATAACCGAGCTTCCGACAGTTCCCAAAATTCGATCTGAGAATCTTTTTCAATTTGTTTTGACGTGACCAGGAATTCACCAGAATAGTTTGGATTATATGGTGTTAAAAGGTTGGCAAAAATGAATTGTAAAAATTGAGCTATGATTTTATAAACTATATTTTGTGTTTTAAATAACAAACAACTCATTATTAATATAGAGGTTTTGGTTATACGAGAGAAAAAAACTATGAATAACGGATTGCGTTTGAATAAAAATCAGCAAATAGCGGCTGAATATAAAGATCAACATATTTTGGTTTTGGCAGGAGCCGGCACAGGTAAAACACTGACAATAATCGCCCGGGCCGAATATCTAATACGAAAAGGCGTTGATCCAAGACGCATACTTCTTTTGACATTTACACGCAGGGCCGCCAGAGAAATGACAGATAGATTATATTCAGGTATTGGCGATGCCGCTAATGTGGTAACAGCGGGAACATTTCATCATTTTTGTTTGTTAACCATGCGAAGAATGGCGGATAAATTTGGAATTAAGGATTTTACGGTAATAGACCGAGATGATCAAAATAGTCTCATGAGGCTTGCAAGAGCAGGATACGTAACCAAAGGAGAAAAGTTTCCTAAAGCTTCTCAGCTGGTAAATATTTTCTCGTATTCCCGCAATACAAACATGGGCGTATTGGAATATTTAAATAAATATACAGAATTTGACGATGAAACTTGCAATAAAATATTGGCCGTATTTACCGAGTACAAACAAAGGAAACAATTAAACCGTTATCTTGATTTTGACGACATTCTTCATCACTTCGGTAAAAAGCTACATGAAGACTCCTCAATCCGTAATCGATTACGGAGCCGCTACGACCACATCCTCGTTGATGAGACCCAGGACACAAATCCTCTGCAGTGGGTTATCCTGGACGGTATGAAAGATCCCGCCAAACTGTTCTGTGTGGGGGATGATGCGCAAAGTATTTATGCCTTCCGGGGGGCTGATTTTAGAAACGTTCATTCTTTTAAAAAACGAATTCCTGATTCAGTCGTTCTTAAGCTTGAAGATAACTACCGTTCCACACAGGAAATCTTAAATATTTCCAACTGGCTGTTAAAAGAATCTCCTTTGAAATATAACAAGAATCTTAAGACTCAGCGGGGAACCGGCACTAAACCCCTTCTGGTTGATTTTGACAGTGATCTTTATGAAGCGAAATGGATCGCCGAGGATCTTATCGAGCGCCATGAAACAGGATCTTTATGGAGTGATCATATGATTCTCACAAGAACTGCATGGGGTTCAAGAAGTGTGGAAGCCATGTTGATTGAAAAAAATATTCCATACATATTTATCGGTGGAATTAGTTTTTTGCAGGCTGCCCATGTCAAAGATCTTCTTTGTTTAGTGAGAGCAGCAGCAAGTAATCATGATGAGCTTGCATGGATAAGATATTTGACACTTTGGCCACGAATTGGTGACGTGACTGCATCGCGACTGATATCAGCAATGAAAGAAATGGGAAATATGAAAGAAGCGTTAGACCAATTGTCCAATAAGCTCAAAAAGGATCAACAAAAAATTGTGAATGGACCGAAAACAATATTAAAATACTGGAACGAACCGACCAAAGCTTTGCGTGTGGGTGGAGAATTCCTGAAACCGATCTTGTCTCAAAAATACGATAAATGGGATCTGCGAAAAAAGGATTTTGACTTGCTGGTGAGACTCGCGGAACGATATCGAAGTCTGATGAGGTTTATCGAGACATATACTTTGGATCCAATCACATCAACAGTTGCATCACGATTGGAAAACCAGGATGTGGTAACTCTGATAACCGTTCACAGTGCCAAGGGTACAGAATCGCCTGTTTGTTATGTTATTCGGGTTGAACCGGGAATGTATCCTCACATTCGCAGTTTAGGTGCTGAGGATGAGGAGGAAGAGGAACGACGGATTCTATATGTTGCCATAACCAGAGCAAAGAATGAATTAATCCTCACCCGTTCAGAAGGTCCGAGCAGTTATTCATATTCATATGGAGATGCTGCAGAAGCGTATTTTTTATCAGATGTGCCTGATAAGCTTGTCGAAGAACGCTGGCAGTATGAGATGTATCTTGAAAAAGATGACGATTTTCTTACGTAAAACTTTCCAGAAAATCGAAAATAGGATTTTGCCCTTTTATAACCCCTTCATTTCATTCTGGTAATTCCACCGAAAAGCCACCAAAATAGCGGTTCGTGGTAAATATAAAGAACAGCGGATTACAGTTTGTTTCTTGGGTATAACAACGGAATATCTGAAAAATAATAAGGATCTGATATTTACAGTTCGAATTTGATACATGTCAATTTGGCTGATCTGACATCGTGACAAAATATCATCGCAAGACCCTCCCTTCAGGATTTAAGACCGGCATCTTTGAGCTTGCAGTAATCCATATGGGCACACACGTGGTCGGCAAATCCAACGCCAGCTTCTTCGTAAAGGCTGTATGCGGCATTGATCCCCTCCTCTTTTAGGATTGGTATTTCATCCTCGTAACGCACTGACGCTGTGATCTGGCCTTGATAACCCCTCTGAGCCATCTGCCGGATTGCAAATATACTGGCTTTGGGATTCGGTAAGGCTAGCATGACCAGAATAACCCGACTTTTTGCCAGTTCGACTCGCTCCCAGAAATCGCTATCCTCGGCATCGCCGTAAACAACATTTCTCCCTAATTTTCGATGTTGCTCTACAGTTTCAGCACAAAAATCCAGTCCGATCACCACATCGCCGTATCGACGCCTCATTTCGTCAAATGCACTCGTTCCTACGCCACCCATGCCGATAATCACAACCTCAGCATCTCCGGTCTCTATCGGTTTATCTTCAGGTAGACGCTTTGCGGTTTCGAAACTTTTCAGTCGGCCTGAAATACGCGCATAAAAGATGTGGGAGGCAGAATTCAACGGTGCTGCCAAAATGAACGTTATCGAAAGCGAGACAGCGATGATAACCAACCAATCGCCACTCATCCAGCCGAACCCCGCAGTAAGATGCAAAGTTAGGCGCAATTAGATTGGCGTTTTCTGATA